>JANNWA010000340.1:0-8679 GCA_031408275.1 Pseudomonadota bacterium | reverse complement strand
GTCCAGGTTGCCGGCGTGGTCGTAGTGCAGGTGGGTGATGATGACGTCGCCCACTTTCGCGGCGTCGACGCCCAGCAGCCGCAGGCCTTCGCCCGGGCAGCGCAGGTGGTTGCGTCGGCGCTTGGCCGCCATGGCGGCCGAAAACCCGGTGTCCACGACGATCTCGCGTCCCTCGCCGCGGATCAGCCAGACGAAGTAGTCCAGCGGCATGGGCGCGTCGTGCGGATCGCCGCCGAGGAAATTCTCGCTGGAGCGCCGCTCGTGGTGCGCATACTTGACTGCATGGACTTCGTATTCGGGCACGCCGCTCATTGGATCCCCTTGGGCCGGTTCAGGTCAGCCGGATACGCGCGAACTTGCGCTTGCCCACCTGGGCGACGATGGTCGCGCCGCCGGTGAGTTTCAGCGTGCGGTCAGCCAGCCGCTCCCCGTCCAGCCGCACCCCGCCCTGCTCGATCATGCGCAGCGCTTCGGTAGTGCTGTTGGTGAGGCCCGCTTGCTTGAGCATTTGCGCGACCGGAAGGCCGCCTTCAGGCGTGCGCAGCTCCACTTCCGGCATGTCTTCGGGAATCTCGCCGTGGCGGAACCTGGCCTCGAACGCCTCCAGCGCCGCCGTCGCGGCCGCCTGGCCATGGAACCGGGCGACGATTTCCTGCGCCAGGGCGACCTTGATGTCGCGCGGGTTGCGGCCGCCCTCGACTTCGCGTTTCCAGGCCTTGACTTCGGCAAGCGGCCGGAACGACAGCAGCTCGAAATAGCGCCACATCAGGTCGTCCGACACCGACATCAGCTTGCCGAAGATCTCGTTCGGCGGCTCGTCGATGCCCACGTAGTTGCCGAGGGACTTGGACATCTTGTTGACCCCATCCAAACCCTCGAGCAACGGCATCGTGACGATGCACTGCGGCTCCTGCCCCCAGTCCTTCTGCAGTTCGCGACCTACCAGCAGGTTGAATTTCTGGTCGGTGCCACCCAGTTCGACGTCGCTTTTCATGGCCACCGAGTCATAGCCCTGCATCAGCGGATACAGGAGCTCGTGCATCGCGATCGGCTGCCCGCCCTTGTAGCGCTTGGCGAAGTCGTCGCGCTCGAGGATGCGCGCCACGGTGTAGCGCGCGCAGAGCCGGATCATGCCTTCGGCCCCGAGCTTGTCCGACCAGGTGGAGTTGAACATGATCTCGGTCTTGTCCGGGTCGAGGATCTTGAACACCTGCTTCTGGTAGGTCGCGGCGTTTTCCAGGATCTGCTCGCGCGTGAGGGGCGGGCGAGTCTGGTTCTTGCCGGTGGGGTCGCCGATCATCCCGGTGAAATCCCCGATCAGGAACTGGACGTGGTGCCCCAGATCCTGGAAATGGCGCAACTTGTTAATGACGACCGTGTGACCGAGGTGCAGGTCGGGCGCCGTGGGATCCATCCCGAGCTTGATGTTCAGTTTGCGCCCGGTTTGCAGTTTCCTGACGAGTTCCTCCTCAACCAGGAGTTCTTCGCAGCCGCGCTTGATCGCCTCGAGGGCTTCGGAAATCGGGACCATGTACCTTGTGGGCCGGCCGACGCTCGCCCGGCCCGTTTTTGCGGGCCGCGAAGTCTGCTAAACTCGCTCCCGGACAAAAAGAACCCAGCCGAAGGGCGCGGCATGCGCCTGATAAAAAAACGATTTTAGCCGATCAGACCACCTTGCCCAAGAGACTTCTGAACCCGCGTTTTCAAATGGTTCGCATCGGCGCCTTGCTCGCGTTGCCGCTGTTCGGAGCGATCGCGGCATTCGGCACGGCACCCGAGTCGCAACTGCTGCTGCCGCGCACTGCTGTCCCCGAGCAACTCAAGATCGATATCGGCGAGGCGCTGGTTCCGGCGCCCGCTTCTTTCATCCGCGAAGAGCGTTTCCAGCGCGGTGACACGCTCTCGACGCTGCTCGGGCGCCTGGGCGTAAACGGCGAGGACGCCCAGAAGCTGCTTCGAGCCCAGGCGGGCACCCTGCGCAGTCTGCGCACGGGGATGACCGTAAACGCCGAGGTTTCCGCGGAGGGTGCGCTGCTGACCCTGAACTACGCACCAGGCAAGGACGCGCTCGCCTTGATAGAGCGCGACGGCGAGGGGTTCAAATCCTCCGAGTCGAGGCTCGCGCTGCAACCGCAGACGGTTCTCAAGTCCGGGACGATCCGCAGTTCGCTCTTCGCCGCGGCGGACGCGGCCGGACTGCCCGACGGCGTCGCCATCCAGCTGGCCGAGATTTTTGCCGGCGACATCGATTTCCACCGCGACCTGCGCAAGGGCGACCGTTTCTCGGTCGCCTATGAGGTCATGTACCACGAGGGCCGCGTGGCCCGCTCGGGACGCCTGCTTGCGGCCGAGTTCGTCAACGCGGGCAAGACCTACCGGGCAGTGTGGTACTCGGGCGGCGATGGCAAGGACCCGGGCAAGGTGGGCTATTACACGCCGGACGGCAAGAACCTGCGCAAGGCGTTCCTGCGCTCGCCGCTGGAATTCTCGCGCGTGTCGTCCGGTTTCGGCATGCGCATGCACCCGATCATGCAGCAGTGGCGGGCGCACAAGGGCATCGATTACGCAGCGCCCGTCGGGACACGGGTCCGCTCGGTCGGTGACGGGGTAATCGAATTCGCCGGACGCCAGGGTGGCTACGGCAACATGGTCGTCATCCGCCATGCCGGCCAGTACAGCACGGCTTATGCGCACCTCAGCAGGATCGCCCCGGGCCTGCATCGTGGCACGCGCGTGGCCCAGGGGGATGCGCTGGGGTTTGTCGGCCAGACGGGATGGGCCACCGGTCCGCACCTGCACTACGAGTTCCGCATCGCTGGCGAACCGCGCAATCCGCTGGCCGTGGCGATGCCGGCGGCCCTTCCTGTCGCCGCGCCCGAAATGCCGGCCTTCCGGCGGCATGCCGCGCCGCTGGCCGCCCAGCTGGACCTGATCGCGAACGGCAACCTGGCCTTGCTCGAGTAGCCTCCCCCGCCGCCGTGGCGAACAGGGAGCTCTATGTCGGGCTGATGTCCGGCACCAGCCTCGACGGAGTCGACGCAGTCCTGGCGGATTTTTCGCAACGGCCCTTCAGCATACTTGCGCACGTGCATGCAGGCTTCGATGCCGAAATGCGCGCATCACTCATGGCGCTTGTCGTCCCCGGGCACGACGAGATCGACCGCGCCGGAAGGATCGGCGTCGCGCTTGCCCGGTCGTATGCGCACGCCGTCGACCTCGTCCTGGCAAAGGCATCCGTCGCGGCCGCCGGCATCCGCGCAATCGGCTGCCACGGGCAGACCATCCGGCATCGCCCGGAACTGGGGTTCACGCTCCAGGCCGGCAACCCGGCGTTGCTCGCCGAGCTGACCGGCATTGCCGTGGTCGCCGACTTTCGCAGCCGGGACATGGCCGCGGGAGGACAGGGGGCGCCCCTGGTGCCGGCATTCCACGTCGTTGCGCTCGGAGACGCCTCGGAAGATCGTGCGGTGGTCAATATCGGGGGCATCGCCAATGTCACCCTGCTGCCGCATGGCGCGCCGGTCCTGGGCTTCGACACCGGCCCCGGCAATTGCCTGATGGATCTCTGGGCCGAGCGGCATCTGGGCGCCCCCTTCGACGCCGGTGGCGCCTGGGCCGCAGGCTCAGCGCCCCTCGCGCCGCTGCTGGCCAGGCTGCTGGAGGAGCCGTTTTTCTCGCGCCCGGGGCCAAAGAGCAGCGGGCGGGAATTGTTCAACGCTGCGTGGCTCGAACGCCAGCTGGATTCGTCCGCGGATCCCCAGACAGTGCAGGCCACCCTCCTCGCGCTGACGGTGGAGACCATCGGCCGCGCGATAGGAGCGGCGAGGCCCGCGCCTGCCCGGTTGATTGTGTGCGGAGGAGGCGCGCGCAACGACGCTCTCATGCATCGCCTGCGTGAGCGCCTCGCGCCCACGCCTGTCGAGGCCAGCTCCGCTCACGGGCTGGCGGAGGACCAGGTCGAGGCTGCGGCGTTTGCGTGGCTGGCCCGATGCGCCATCGAGGGCAGGCCGGGAAACCTCCCGGAAGTCACCGGCGCGAAGGGCCGCCGGATTCTCGGGGCGATCTACCCCGCCCAGAAATGAAACAGGGAGCCGGAACTCCCTGCTAAATGAAAAAGGGAGCCCGAGCTCCCTGTCTCAGTGTCGCGCCGGGGATCAGGCGGAGAAGGAGGATCCGCATCCGCAGGTGGTCGTGGCATTCGGGTTCTTGATGACGAACTGCGCGCCCTCGAGGCCTTCCGAATAGTCGATTTCGGCGCCGACCAGGTACTGGTAGCTCATCGGGTCGATCAGCAGCTGTACGCCGTTCTTTTCCATGACGGTATCGTCTTCGTTGGTCACTTCGTCGAAGGTGAACCCGTACTGGAAGCCCGAGCACCCGCCGCCGGTGACGAACACCCTAAGCTTGAGGTCGGTGTTGCCTTCCTCGTCGATCAGCTGCTTGACCTTGCCCGCGGCATTGTCGGTAAAGACGAGCGGTTCCGGCATTTCGGTGACTGCGTTCATGATCTGCTCCATGAGACTGATTCTCGATTATCCCGTGTGCATTTCCACATGGTCAACGCGGATTTGCCTCAGGACCCGGAAGCGAGCTTGAGCTCCACGGCCTTGACCTCGCCCACGCCGTCATAGTGCACGAGGCGGCCCTCGACGACCGAACCCTGCTGCATCTCGATGCTCTTGTAATGCACGTCCCCTTTGACCCTTGAACTGGCCTGCAGTTCAAGGGTTTCGGCCGCGTGTACGGTCCCGTTGATCGTGCCGTTGACCACTAGGTGGGCGACCTGGACTTCGCCGTCGATACGGGCGTGCTCGCTGATGACCAGCGTCCCGGGCTGGTCGGGCAGGGCGCAGACGTTGCCGCGGACGACTCCGTCCACGCGCAGGCCGCCGCTGAAGAAGACGTTGCCTTCGATGCGCGTGGTGCCGCCGATCAGGCTGTCGATGCGGTTCTGGGGCTTGCTGGATTTTCCGAACATTGGGCTGACTCCCTCAGGGTCCTAGCGTTACGCTTTGCGTCGCCTTGGCCTGCCCGGCCCCGGCCTCAAAGACCCGCACCTGGACGGTGCCGACTTTGGCCTTGGGATCGACGCGGAACGTGCCCTCGACGCGGTAGAAATTCCTGAACGACAGCCTGAAGGCCGGTGCGTCGGCCGCTGCCCGATCCGGAAAAACGATCATAGCATTCCTGCCTTCCTGCTGCACCCCGACCAGGAGTTCCATGCGCCCCTGGAACTCGCCGCGCTCGCGGCGGTTGCCGAGCAGCAGCAGCATTCGGTAGCGGTACTCGCCAGGCAGGCCGTCCGGCTCGACTTTAAGGCGCTGGATGGTCAGCGCCTGGGTGCTCCGGGTATCGGCCGACAGCATACTCTCGAAGATCGCGAGGTCTTCCCGCAGCCGCGCGTTGTCCTGTTCCAGCGCGCGAATCTGCTGGGCAAGCTGGACCTGGGCCGTGCGTTCGATGGAGAGCTTGGAGTCGGCCGCGTTGGCGATCGCGCGCAGTTTCTCCAGTTCGCCCCGCGCGGCGTCGAACTCCCGCCGCATCCCGCTCAGCTCGTCCTGGACCTCGCTGCGGTCAAAGCCCGCGAAGCGGCGGCCGGCATCGTACATCCACGCGGCCAGCGCGACCGAAAAGGCGAGCAGCACCGCCAAGAGGAGCCAACGCAAGTACCACGGCACGTGGGTACGCACCGCGACCTTCGGGGCCGCGATGCCGAACCGTTGGCGGAACTTCTTGAAACCTCCCGCCATCAGGGCACGACCGCGACCATCTCCAGCCCCAGGGTCTCGGGCAGGCCGAACATGATATTCATGTTCTGGACCGCCTGGCCCGAAGCCCCCTTGACGAGGTTATCTATCACCGAAAGTACGACGAGGGTGTCGCCGCCGTATGGGCGGTGCACCGCGATGCGACACATGTTTGCCGCGCGCACCGACCGGGTATCGGGCAAGCTTCCCGGAGGCAGAACATCGATGAACGCCTCGCCCGCATAGCGCTTTTCATACAAGGCCTGGAAATCCGCTTCGCGCGTGATGCGCGCATAGAGAGTCGCCTGCATGCCGCGGATCATGGGGGTGAGGTGCGGGACGAACGTGATGCCGACCTGCTTGCCGGCTGCGGACGACAGGTGCTGCAGGATTTCGGGAACGTGCCGGTGACCCGCGACCCCGTAGGCGGCGAAATTGTCCGACGCTTCGGAAAACAGCAGGTTCGTTTCGGTCTTGCGTCCCGCCCCGCTGACCCCCGATTTTGCGTCTGCGATCAGGTGGCCGATGTCGACCACACCCGCTTCGACCAGCGGCAGCAGGCCGAGCTGCACCGCGGTCGGGTAGCAGCCGGGATTGGCGACGATGCGCGCCGTGCGCACGCTTTCCCGATTGACCTCGCACAGCCCGTAGACGGCCTCAGCGACCAGCTCGGGGCACGCATGCTTCACCTTGTACCACTTCTCCCACTCCGCGACGTCGCTGATGCGGAAGTCCGCGGAGATGTCGACGATCCTCACGCCGGCCGCGAGCAGCGCGCGCGCGTCGTTCATCGCCACGCCATTGGGAGTCGCGAAAAACACCACGTCGCATTCGGACAGCCGCGCCGCCTCGGGGGTCGTAAACGCCAGACCGACGTGTCTGCGCAGGCTGGGAAACATCTGCGCGACGGGCATGCCCGCTTCCTTGCGCGAGGTGATCGCCTTCAGTTCCACCTGCGGGTGCCTCGAGAGCAGCCTGAGCAGCTCGACGCCCGTGTAACCCGTACCGCCTACGATGCCTGCCTTGATCATGTCATCACCTGAAAGCAAAAGAGCCGCCCACGGGCGGCTCTTTGCGAGATTGAAACAGCCAGCGCGCTTAGCGCTTGGAAAACTGCTTGCGCCGCCGCGCCTTGTGCAATCCGACCTTCTTTCGCTCGACTTCCCGCGCGTCGCGGGTGACGAGGCCTGCGGCCGAAAGGCTCGGCTTGAGCGCCGCATCATACTCGATGAGCGCACGCGTGATGCCATGGCGAACCGCGCCGGCCTGGCCGGACTCGCCGCCGCCGAACACGTTGACCATGATGTCGAAGGTCGCCTGGTTCTTGGTGAGCTCCAGGGGCTGGCGCACGACCATGCGGCCGGTCTCGCGCGCGAAGAAGACGTCGACGGGCTTGCCGTTCACGACGATCTGCCCCCTGCCCGGCTTGATGAAGACGCGTGCAACGGCGCTCTTGCGCCGGCCTGTTCCGTAGTAGTAATCACCGACCATTTGATTCAGACCTCCAGAGCCTTGGGCTGCTGCGCGGTGTGCGGATGGGTGGCAGCCGCATACACCTTCAGCTTCTTGAGCATGGCATAACCGAGCGGCCCTTTGGGCAGCATGCCTTTTACCGCTTTCTCGAGGACGCGCTCGGGGTGTTGAGCCTGCATCTTCGCGAAGTTGGTTTCGTAAATCCCGCCGGGGTACCCGCTGTGGCGGTAATATTTCTTGTCGAGCGACTTGTTCCCGGTGACACGCAGCCCGGAAGCGTTCACGACCACGATGAAATCGCCGGTGTCGACGTGCGGGGTGTACTCGGGCTTGTGCTTGCCGCGCAGGCGCAGCGCGATCTGCGAGGCAAGGCGGCCGAGCACTTTGTTCTGCGCGTCGATCACGTACCAGTCTTGCTGGACGTCCTGCGCCTTCGCCGTATAGGTTTTCATAGCCCGATGCTTGTTTAGAAAAGCCGTGGAGTTTAAGTTGGAAAGCCCATACCTGTCAATCCTGGCCGGCCACGCCTGGCACTGGGACAGGCAAAAAAAAGCGCAACCCTTGGAGGGGTTGCGCTGAATCCACCAAAGGAGGAGGGTGGAGGAGACAACCTGCGGATGCTTGCTGCTGCATCAAACTTGGATTCATTATGCCAAACCGTTTGTGCGTTGCAATATTAAATTTTTGATTTAGATATAAAACTTGTTGATTTTAATTAATTAATTGATTTTAAATACTTTTAATAATTATGCCTTGAAGCTTTGGGGGATCTTTCGAACCCTCTGAGCAGGTTTTGAAGCTTGACCTGCTGCGTAGCACAAATCACAGATAGCGAAAAGGAATCCTTATGGAATGCGTCGTGCGCTGGACGGGAGGGATGACCTTCCTGGCGGAGACGGGCAGCAATCACGTCGTAGCGATGGACGGGGCGCCCGAAGGCGGGGGTCGGAATCTGGCACCGCGCCCCATGGAGATGGTGTTACTCGGAACGGGCGGATGCACCGCCTACGACGTCATGGTGATCCTGAAAAAGAGCGGCCAGGACGTCACGGCGTGCGAGGTGAAGCTCTCGTCGGAACGCGCGGAAACCGATCCCAAGGTCTTCACGCGGATCCACATGCACTTCCAGGTCCGCGGCCGGGCGCTCAAGCCCAAGCTGGTCGAGCAGGCGATCCGCCTGTCGCACGAAAAGTACTGCTCCGCTTCGATCATGCTCGGCAAGACCGCCGAGATCACGGAGGACTACGAGATCATCGAGGAGTAGCGCCCCACTGCCCCCCTCCCTAGGTGGCGGCCCTCGACTTGGACAGTTGGGCGGTGGTGTTGGCGAGGCGCGAGGCGAGGATCCGGATCAATTCGAGGGCGGCATCCGGATTCTCCCGGATCACGCTGTGGAAGAGGTCCTTGGAGATGCGCAGGGTCTCCAGGCGCGTCACCGCCGTCGCGGTCGCCGTGCGGG
>JANNWA010000339.1:0-15148 GCA_031408275.1 Pseudomonadota bacterium | reverse complement strand
CCTGCTTGGCGCGCGGCCCTTCGTGGGCGGCGACCGGCTCACGATGGGCGACATCCCGATGGGCTGCTACGTGCACCTCTGGATGAGCATGCCGATCGAGCGCCCCGCGCACCCGAATCTCGTCGCCTGGCACAAACGCCTGCTCGAGCGGCCCGCTTTCAACGCGGGCGTCAACACGCCATTGAGTTGAGGCCGGAGCCGGCCGCCAGCGCCGGGCAGCGTTCCGCCTTCGGCAGGTCCGCCACCTTCTTCACCGCGGCATAAAAGCGCGGCAGGTCCCCGCCCCCGGCCTCAAGCATCCGCTCGAACGCCGGCACGTATTTCGAATACGCCGTGATCGAGGCGAGCAGCGCGTTCCCGGGCGTGGCGCCCACGATACGGTCGTATCCCGCGAAGCCTCCCCATTTCGCCTTCAGCGCCGCGTACTCCTGCATGAACTGCGCGAACGCCGCGCGCTTCGCCTCGCGCATCGGCGCGGGCTCCATCTTCGTCGCGTAAACGCCGTCCAGGCGCGCCTTGGCCGCCTCGATGAGCGCGATGAACTCTTGCCGGCGTTCGCGGCCCGCGACGAAAACCGCGTTGTCGCCCGCGCGCCGGTTGGCCTCCAGCCAGCGCCGCACACCTGCGCGCTCCACGGCCACCGCGAAGGACTCGTTGAACACCGTGTCGTTCTTCACGTATACGACCTGGTGCGCGAGCTCGTGGAACACGATGCGCGCCAGTTCCGCTTCCGGGTAGCGGATGAAGGTCGAGAGCAGCGGGTCGTCGAACCAGCCGAGCGTGGAATAGGCCGGGATGCCACTCACCTGCACGTCGAATCCCCGCGCGCGCAGGTCTTCCGCATGCTGGCGCGCATCGGCCTCGCCGAAATACCCGCGGTAAGTCACGCAGCCGACGACCGGAAAGCACGACTCCACCGCCTTGGTCGAGAACTCGGCAGCCGCGACGACGTTCCACACCACGAACGGCCGGCCGAGGTCGGCGTAGCGGCGGTAGCTGCCGTTGTCCGGCAGGCCGAGCTCGCGGCTGGCGAAATCGCGCATGGCCCGCGCCAGGGCGAGCTTCGCCCGGAGGTCGGCGGGCGTGGAAGGGTCCTCCAGCAAGGCATCGACCGGCTGCGCGCGCGCGGACAACTCGAGTTGCCCCCCGATCGCCTGCGTGTAGTACCCGAGCGTCTCGCACCCGCTCAACAGGGCCGCGCAAGCGAGCGCCACGATCATCCTGTAACCGTCACGCATGGTGTGCGAACCGCCCGTGCTCGAGGAACTGCGCCGTTTGCGCGGCCACGCGCGCGGAGAAGATCAGCTCGGAGTGACCCACCGGCAGCACGATGCGGTCGGCCATGCCTTCGACGTCGGTCTCCTCCAGGCGCACCACGCCGTCGTTCACGCCCGGCAGCCGCCCCAGCATGCGTCCCAACCCGATCGGCACGCTCCCTGCGATGACTCCGAGCGGCGCCCCGTCGTGCAACTGCGCTCCCCAGCGGGCCACGCGGCCTTCCTTCCAGAGCGCCTCGCTTTCGCCCAGCATCCAGCGGCCCGCCGCAGCCTGCGCGAGGCGCCTGCCCGCCATGCAGCCGCGCGCGGGCGTGCCCAGCAGGACGATAGCGGCCGCCTCCGGCGCGTGCGCGTGTCCCGGCGCATCCCCAAGCGCCGCGAGGACCACCAGCCCGCCCAGGCTGTGGCCGACGAAATGCACCGGCGCACCGCCGGCCGCCTCGCGCGCGAACCGCGCCAGGCGCTCGGCATGCATCCCGATCGGCTTCCTGCGGCTGGCGTATTCGAACACGTGCGTGCGGTATCCGCGCGCGGCCAGGCGCGAAGCGAGCGGCGCCATGACGATGCCGGGCATCCACAAGCCGTGCAGGAGGATCACGTCCCTCGCCTTGGCGCCCATGCTAGCGCCTGCGCAGCAGCAGCCACGCCCCGGCGAACAGCGCCGGCGCGCCGAACAGCGCGAAGGCGCCCGCGTAGCTGACCCCGAGGGACAGCGCCAGCGAAAACAGCGCCGGGCTGACCACCACGCCGAAGAAGGTGAAGAACATGCACCCGCCGGTGGCCTGGCTGGTCTTGCCGGGCGGCGCAATGTGCGCGACCTCGGCGAGGAACACCCCGTTCCATCCCACCGCGGTCGCGCCGAACACGATCGCGTAGAGGAACAACAGCCACACCGGCCAGGCCGGGGTGGCCGCGAGCGCGAGCAGCGCCGAGAGCCCCATGCCGACGCCCAGCAGTCCCAGCATCGCCCGCCTCGCGAGGATGCGGTCGGCGACGACACCCCAAAGGATGCGGCCGACCACGCTCGCCACCT
Organism: Pseudomonadota bacterium; assembly: GCA_031408275.1. GTDB lineage: Bacteria > Pseudomonadota > Gammaproteobacteria > Burkholderiales > SG8-39 > SZAS-79. Next base: position 12,838 of record JANNWA010000339.1, on the reverse strand, counting down.
GCGAAGCGGCCATCACCATCCCGGCAAGCACGAGGGACATGGCGAACGACCCGGTGAGGAAGGTCACGAGGTAGGCCACCAGGGACATCTGCACGCCGGCGAAGATGAACGACACCACCGCCATTTCCGTCAGGCGCGGATCGCGGAACACGAACCCGAGCGGCGCGAAGGCCGTGCGAAGCGACAACGGCGCGGTGCTGTTCAGCCCGGTGTCGAAGCGAGCGCGCGTCGGCTGGATCGCGAGCGCCAGGAGCACGCAGGACGCGCCGATCGCGACCGCCGCCCAGCGCCACCCGACGAGGAGCAACAGGGTAGGCACCAGCGCCCCGGCGATCGCCCCGCCCAGCGGCACGCCGGTCTGCTTGAGCGAGAACGTGACCGCGATCATCGAGGGCGGCGTCGCGCGCACGAGGATCTGCGAACTCGCCGGGGTGGTCGGGCCGTAACCCAGCCCGACGAAGAACCCGCCCAGCGCCACCATCGGCAGCAGCGACGAGGACGCGGCGCAGGCAAGGCCCAGGAGGCACGAGGCCAGCCCCGCCTGGCTCATGCGGATCGGCCCGAAGCGCGCGACCAGCGCGCCGGCAGCGACCGATCCGGTCATGCTGCCGAGGTAGACGAAGGCGATGTAGTACCCGATCCATGCGGCCTGCACGCCGAGGTCGGGCCCGGCCACCGGCGCCATCACCGGCGCGGAGAACACGGCGACGGCCACCAGCGTCTGGATTGCGAGCGTCACCGACACCGGCACCAGCAGCGCGCGCAGCGGCGAGCCTTCGGCCGGGACGCCGTGGTCAGCCATGGCGCTCAACCACTGTTGCGCAGGCCCGCGGCGATGCCGTTGATCGTGATCAGCAGCGCGCGCTTCACGCGATCGTCCGCATCGCCCGCGCGCAGGCGCCGCAGGAGCTCGACCTGCAGGTGGTTGAGCGGGTCGATATAGGGGCGGCGGTTGCGGATCGAGCGCGCAAGGGTCGGGTTGCCGGCGAGCAGCTCGCGGGTGCGTTCGATCGCGAACAGGTGGCGCATCGACAGCGCGCGCTCGGCCTCGATCCGCCCCAGCAGCGTCGTTGCGCGCTTCTGGTCGCGTGCGAGGCGCGCATACCGCGATGCTATGCCGAGATCGGTCTTGGCGAGCAGCATGTCCATGTTCGCGAGCATCACGCGAAAAAACGGCCACCCGGCGTGCATCCCGCGCAGGAGCTGCAGGTTCTTCGCGCGGCCCCGGGTGCCGCCCCTGGCGAGGAACGCCTCCACGGCCGTGCCGAACCCGTACCACCCGGGCAGCATGATGCGCGCCAGCGACCAGCTGAACACCCAGGGAATCGCGCGCAGGTCCTCGATGCGGCCGCTCGCGCGCCGCGCCGCCGGGCGGCTGCCGATGTTCAGCTCGGCGATCTCGCCGATCGGCGTCACGTCGTGAAAGAACTCGTTGAAGCCCGGCGTTTCGTATACCAGCGCGCGATACGCGGCGAACGACGCCGCGCTGATCTCCTCCATCGCCGCGCGCCACTCGGGGCGCGCGGGCGCGGTGTCGCCGCCGCGCAGCAGCGTCGCCTCGAAAGTGGCCGCGACCAGCGTCTCGAGGTTGCGCTGGCCGATCTCGGCATCCGAGTACTTGCTCGCGATCACCTCGCCCTGCTCGGTGATGCGGATCTGGCCGTTCACGCTGCCCGGGGGCTGGGCGAGGATCGCGTCGTAGCTCGGCCCGCCGCCGCGCCCCACCGTGCCGCCGCGGCCGTGGAACAGGCGCAGCTTCACGCCATGGCTCTCGCACACCGCCGCGAGGTCGAGGGTCGCGCGGTACAGCTCCCAGTTGGAGGTGACGTAGCCGCCGTCCTTGTTGCTGTCGGAATACCCGAGCATGACTTCCTGCAGGTCGCCGCGGGCGGCGACAAGCGCCCGGTACGCGGGCAGCGCGAGCAACCGGTCGATCATCGCCCCGGCGCGGCGCAGGTCGTCGATGGTCTCGAAGAGCGGCGCGATGTTCACGTCCAGCACTGGCTTCGCACCGGGCCGCAGCAGGCCGGCCTCGCGCAGCAGCACCGCGGCCTCGAGGATGTCGCTGACCGAATTGGTGTTCGAGATGATGTAAGTGGGCAGCGCAGCCCGGCCGAACCGCCGGTGCACGTCCTGGGCGGCGTCGAAAATCGCGAGTTCCTTTTCCGCGAGCTCACCGTAAGCCACGAAGGGCGAGCGCAGCAGGCGCGCGTTGCCCAGTTCCCCCAGCAGGAAGGCGATCCTCGCTTCCTCGTCGAGAGCCGTGTAGTCCGCGGCCGCGCCGCTGCGCGCCGCGAGTTCCGCCAGCACTGCCTCGTGCACGCCGCTGTGCTGGCGCATGTCGAGCGACGCGAGGTGGAAGCCGAACGCCTGCGCGGCATGACGCAGGCGCACCAGGCGCCCGTAGACGACCCGCGCGCTGCCGTGCGTGCGCAGCGAATCGACCAGGGTATCCAGGTCCTGCACGAATTCCGCGGCCGCCGCATAGGGCTTCGCCTGCGACACCGGCCGCCGCAACGCGTCGCGATGGCCCAGCGCCACGCTGGTCGCGGCGAGCCGCGCGTAAATGCCGATCAGCGCGCGCCGGTAGGGCTCGTCGCGCCGCTGGTCGGATGCGTCCTGCGCCGCGTCCGCGAGCTTCTTCATCGCCGGCGAGATGTCCACGCGCTGCAGCGACAGGCTCAGCTCGCGGCCGAGTTCGTGGGCCTCGCCCAGGTAATGCGCGAGCGCGAGGGCCGACTGGTTCTCGACCGCGTAGGCCAGCGTCTCATGCGTGACGAACGGATTGCCGTCGCGGTCGCCGCCAATCCAGCTGCCCATCTTCAGCATCTGCGGCGCCGGCAGCCGACTGTTGTAGCGCGCCTGCAGCTCGGCGTCGATCTCCTCGAGCAGCCGCGGGATCGCCGCGAGGAATGTGTAGCTGTAGAAAGACAGCGCGTTGTCGATCTCGTCCTGCACGGTCAGCCGCGCGGCGCGCAGCATGCGCGTCTGCCAGAGGATCAGGATCATGCGGCGCAGCGCGGCCTCGCCGGCCGCGGCTTCTTCCGGGGTCTGGCGCATGCGGTCGCGCTCGTCGATCAGCCGGGCGATCCCGATGTGCGCATCGAGGATGCTCTTTCTCTGTACCTCGGTCGGGTGCGCCGTGAGCACGGGCATGACAAGGCCGCTGACGAGGAACGCGGAGACCTCGGCCGCGCTCACCCCGGCCGCGGCGGCGCGCTCGGCGGCAAGCGCGATCGAGCCGTTCTGCGGCCTGGAGCCGCCGAGCCGGTGCGCGCGCCTGCGGCGGATGTGGTGGCGATCCTCGGCGATGTTGGCGAGCTGGGAAAACTGCGTGAACGCGCGCACCACGGTCATTACCGCATCGGGGTCGAGCGCGCGCAGCGTGGCCGCGAGCGACGCGCCGGCGCGGGCATCCCCGCCGCGATGGAATTCGACCGCGGTGCGGCGGATGCGCTCGACTAGGTCGAAGGCGGTGACGCTTTCCTGCTCGCGCAGCGTGTCGCCGAGTATGCGACCCAGCAGCCGGATGTCCTCCGCAAGCGGCTGGTCCTTGCCGGCGGCGGCCTTTTTCACTAAGGCTTGCGCCGGTCCCACCCCGGCATGGGCACCACGGGCGCGGCGCTGCGCCACGCCTCGGGCCAGACCACCTCGCGCTTGCCCTTGAGGATCTGCACGAGGAAGGGTTCCGCGCCGACCTGGCCGCCGTCGGCGTCGACCTTGTGGCTGCCGAGCACCGTGCCGATTTCCAGCGCGGAGAGCGCAAGGCGCAGTTTTTCCTGGTCGAACGACCCGGCCTTCGCCACGGCAGCCTCGATCACCTTGCCGGTGGCCCAGCCGCAGGCCGCGTGAAAATCCGGCTCGGCGCTGTACTTCGCGCGATAGGCCTTGACGAACTCCGCGTTGCCGGGCGTGGGAAGCCGCGTCTCATAAGAGGAAAACCCCATCGAATACTCCGCGTCCATGCCGACCTGCCGGATGAATTCCGGGTCGGTGATGCCCCGCGCAACGAAAAGCTTCGGAAGCGAGCCCGCGGCCTTGAAGCCGCGCATGAGTTCGGCCGCGTCGCGCGGGCTCGCCGGCGTCACGACGACGTCCGCGCCGCTCGCGGCAACGGCCCGCGCGAAGGGCGCCTGGCCCTTGTACGCGTCGATCATGTAATACACCGAAGGGCGGATCTCCACGCCCGTCTTCAGCACGTCCTTCCTGAGCTGCTCGAGCAGGGGCTGGGCGGTCTTCTCATCGCGCGCGGCGACCGCCAGCGACTTGAGGCCGGACCGCGCCGCCAGCTGCGGCAGGCCCGCCGTCATCGTGTCGGACCGGGGCGGCACCTGAAAGACGTACCGGTAGACGCGCTTGTGGATCGCAGGCGAGGCGCCGGTCGCGTTGACCATCACGCGGCGGCTGCGCTCGGCCACCGCCGCGCCCATCGAGGTCGCCGCCGAGCCGGTCCCGCCGACCAGCAGTTCCGCGCCGTCGTCCTTGATGAGCAGCTCGTAGAGGGCGGTGTTGCGCAGCGCGTCGCTGGCGTCGTCGTAGAGCTTGAGCTCGACCGGGCGGCCGAGCAGCCCGCCAGCCGCGTTGACCTGCTCGGCCCAGAGCAGCAAGGCATTGCGCGTGCCGCGGCCGAGGTCCTCGAGGTAACCCGTCTGCGAAACCACGGCGCCGACCAGCACGGGCTTCGCCTGCGCCTGCGCCCCGGACGCGGCCGCGAGCGCGGCAGCCAGCACCGCAGTCAGTACCCCCCACCGCGCGAGCAACCCGGCCCTCATTCGAACCCCACGAACTGCGCGAAGCCCGCCACGGGCTCGCGCACCGTGACCAGGCCGTTCTCGACCGCGTCCGGGTCGGCGTAGCCGAGCGACATGCCGCAGACGATCTGCTCGGTTTCCGGGATCCCGAGTTCCGCCCGCACCACCTTGTGCGCGTTCGAGATCGCGGCCTGCGGACAGGTGTCGAGGCCCTTGCCGCGCGCGGCGAGCATGACGTTCTCGAGGAACATGCCGTAGTCGAGCCAGCTGCCGAGCTCCAAGTCGGTGTCCATGGTGAAGATCAGCCCGACCGGAGCACCGAAGAACATGAAGTTGCGGGCATGCTGTTTTGCCATGCCCACCTTGTTCTCGCGCCCCAGACCGAGCAGGCCGTAGAGGTCCCAGCCGACCTTGCGCCTCCTGGCGAGGTACGGGTCGCGCCATTTGACCGGGTAGTAGTTGTAGGGCGCCTCGAAGGCCGCCTCGCCTTTGGTCTCGTAGGCTTCGACCATCGCCCGGCACAGGCGGTCGCGCACCGCGCCGGCCAGCACGCGCACTTTCCACGGCTGTACGTTGGTGCCGGAAGGCGCACGGCTCGCAAGGGCGAGGATTTCCTCCACCGTTGCGCGCGGCACCGGGTCGGGCCGGAAAGCGCGCACGCTGCGCCGGGAGAGCAGCGCCTCCTCAATGGAGGTCGCGCGCGAACCGGCGGCGAAAGGAAGGGCTCCGAGGGCGGGATCGATCAAGGCTAAGGCTCCGATGTTTCGCTGTGCTTTTCGCCTGCTGCAGGCGGAAACGCGATAATACCGGCATGGCCTCCCTCCCGCAGCCCGATCTCGTTTCCCCCGCCTTCCTGGACGGCCTCGCCGCGATCGTCGGCACCCGGCACGTCCTCACCGCCAAGGACGACGTCGCGCCGTTTTTCACCGACTGGCGGCGCGTGTTCCCCGGAACCGGGATCGCCGCGGTGCGCCCGGCGGACACCGGCGAGGTCTCGCGGGTGGTGGCGCTCTGCGCGCAGCATGGCGTGGCCATCGTCCCGCAGGGCGGCAACACGAGCCTGTGCGGTGGCTCCGTGCCGCGCGCCCCGGGAGTGGCGGCGCGGCCCGAGGTCGTGCTCTCGCTCGCACGCCTCAACCGCATCCGCTCCGTAGACCCGCTGAACGACACGATGACGGTGGATGCCGGCTGCGTGCTGCAGGCGATCCAGCAGGCGGCGGACGCGGCCGGGCGGCTGTTTCCCCTTTCGCTCGCGGCCGAAGGCAGCTGCCAGATCGGCGGCAACCTCTCGACCAACGCGGGCGGGGTCGGCGTGCTCCGCTACGGCAACGCCCGCGACCTCGTGCTGGGGCTGGAAGTCGTGCTGCCCGACGGCCGCGTCTGGGACGGCCTCAGGGCGTTGCGCAAGGACAACACCGGTTACGACCTGAAGCACCTGTTCATGGGCGCCGAGGGAACCCTCGGCATCATCACGGCCGCAGTGCTGAAGCTGTTCCCGAAGCCCTCGGCCGCGGCCACAGCGTGGATCGCGGTCGAGAGCCCGCAGAAAGCGGTCGAGCTGCTCGCGGCGCTGCGCGCCCTCATGGGCGACCGCCTCACCGCGTTCGAGCTGATCTCGCGCGTGTGCCTCGATTCGGTGATCAAGTGCAAGCCCTCCATCCCCGATCCCTTGAGGGAGCGCCATCCCTGGTACGTGCTGTGCGAACTCACCGACGGCGGCACGCAGGCTGCGTTGAACGAACGCGCCGAATCCGCGCTGGTGGAGTGCACCGAGCGCGGCATCCTCATCGACGTGGCGCTGGCGCAGAGCGAGGCGCAGTCCAATGCGCTGTGGGCGATCCGCGAGACGATTCCCGAGGCGCAGTTCACCAACGTGAAGCACGACGTATCGGTGCCCGTGTCGAGCATCCCGCGCATGGTGGACGAAGGCATGGCAGCGTTGACCGCAGCCTTTCCCGGCTGCGTGGGATTCATCTTCGGCCACATCGGCGACGGCAACCTGCACTACAACATCGGGATGCATGACGAACCAAGCACCCGCGAATTCATGCGCAACATCAAGGCCGTGAACGAGATCGTCTACGCCGTCGTGGACCGGCTGGGCGGCTCGATCTCGGCCGAGCACGGCGTGGGGCAGCTCAAGCGCGAAGCCATCAAGGGCCGCAAGCCGGCGGTCGAGCTGGAACTGATGCAGCGGGTCAAAGATGCGTTCGACCCGCAGGGGATCATGAATCCGGGCAAGGTCCTATAAGGGTTTGTACCGATACTGGTACACCAACTGGCCTGGGAGCGGCTCCCTGCCGTGAGTTTGAAAACCTAATCGTCACGAATTTACCCCACCGCGGGGTCAGCCGGCCGCTTCGGGCTCGCCGGAGATGCCGCGCCCGGCTTGGTTGTCTGATTCGACACTATCCCTCCCCGCGAATAACATGTCTTTTTAACACCGAATCTCGCGTAACGTCTTGACCGGAAAAAGGGATGGCAAAATGAGTTACAGGTCCACGGAACGCGTTCCCGTTTTTCGACAACCCACTTCACGTTAGTTGCTTTCTCACGGAGATATTTGTGCTGAAGATCGTCATTCAAACAACGGTTAAATCAAGCATCGAAAAGGTCTGGACAGCCTGGACCACGCCCGCAGATATAAATCAGTGGAATGCTGCGAGTGATGACTGGCACAACCCGAGAAGTACGAATGATCTTCGGGTTGACGGGAAGTTCTCTTATCGCATGGAAGCCAAAGATGGCAGCATGGGTTTCGATTTTGAAGGAATCTATACAAAGGTCGTGCATGGAAGACTAATTGAGTATGTTCTGGAAGATGGGCGAACCGTGTCGATTACCTTTGAGCCAGCGGATGGAGGCATCAAGGTCGTGGAAACATTTGACGCTGAGGATTCCAATTCTGCTGAAATGCAGCGGCAGGGTTGGCAACATATCCTCGATCGTTTTGGTTCTTATGTCGAAGCGAGCAAGTAACCAGCAACTAACATGGCGCTCAACCTCGCTCCCTTCGGTCGCTGGACGCTGCGCGATAAAGCCGCGCAGCGCCGGTTAGCTCTACGTTATGTGTCATTCCCACAGATGGGAAAACTGAGGCAAAATTGCATTCAAATCGGAGGTTTTCATGGCTACTGCAAAGGAAGAACTTACACGCTTGATTCAAGGGCAGCCTGAGGACAGTTCTCGCGAAGAAATCGTGCGCGAGCTCGCCTTGCACGTCATGGTCGAGAACGGGCTGGCTGACTCCGACGCGAAACGCACCATCTCAAACGAAGAAATGGGTCGCCGCATTCGGTCATGGCAGAAATAAGCTGGACCGAAGAGGCCCAGCGCTGGCTGACAGACATCTTTGAATACGTAGCGACGGAAAACCCTCAGGCGGCCACGCGAACGGTTCTCGGTATCTACGAGCGGGCGCAGGATCTCGCCAGATTTCCCGAAATCGGCTCCCGCTACGCTGCCTCATCGCGACACGTGCGAATACTGCTCTACGGTCACTACCGAATCGCATACCTCATCAAAGGCGACGGAAACATCGATGTCCTCGGTGTCTTTCACGGATCGCTCGACATCACTCGGTATCAACTCTGATGACACATAACCCGGCGGCGGTGCCGGACGCGCCGACTCAAATGTCCCGTTGGCAAGCAGTTATCGCGGCGCGCCGCACACCTCCACGTCAGCCAACTCACGCACCTCGAAACGTTCACATGAAACATCGACTCATTGCCTACTTCGTTGCCCTTGCACCTTTTGCCATCGTCGCTTCCGCTGCACAGCCGACATCGCCTTACGTCGGTCAGGAGACACGCGACATCAAGGCTCTGTCACCTGAGGACCTTAATACATACCTGGGGGGCAAAGGCGCGGGCTTTGCCAAGGCCGCGGAACTCAACGGCTATGCAGGACCTGCTCACGTTCTGGAGCTCGCCGCACCTCTTGCCCTCACGCCAGAGCAGCGCACCCGAACCGAAGCCCTCTTCGCCTCAATGGAGTCGCGTGCCAAGTCGCTCGGCCGCGCACTGGTGGAGGAAGAGCGCAAACTTGATCGACTGTTCGCCACCAAGGCCGTGACTCCGGAACTACTGAACAGCTCGCTAAACGAGATCGGCTCGCTCCAGGCAAAGGTTCGCGCAGCCCATCTGGAGGCACACCTGACGCAGGTCGAAATCCTTACGCCAGATCAGAATGCTCGCTACTCCAAGCTTCGAGGCTACGGCAGCACTGGCGCGCAAACGGGTCACGGTGGGCAGCATAAGCATTGAAGTGGGCTAACACGTTGGACAACGCGAAAGACCGCGGATCAAGGCAACTTTCGAGGGTGATAGCGGATGAAAGCAATTGTGTATGAGAGATATGGGCCGCCCGAGGTTCTTCAATTGAAGGAGGTCGAAAAGCCCACGCCCGGGAACAATGAAGTCCTGATAAAAACACATGCGACAACGGTGACATCAGGGGACTGGAGGGTGCGAAGTCTAAGTCTGCCTTCCGGCTTCGGGCTCATCGCGCCTTTGATTTTTGGAATTTCAAAACCCAGGCAACCCATTCTAGGATCAGAGCTGGCCGGTGAAATTGAATCGGTCGGCAAACACGTCAGCAAATTCAAAGTCGGTGACCCGGTTTTTGCGTTTAGCGATTTCAGCATGGGTTGTCATGCGGAGTACAAGTGCATGCCGGAAGACGGGGCGGTGGCACTAAAACCGACCAACCTGACCTACGGTGAAGCCGCCGCTCTCTCCTTTGGCGGAACCACAGCGTTGAGTTTTTTGAAGAGAGCAAAACTTCAGCGCGGGGAAAGCGTGCTCGTCAATGGCGCTTCCGGAGGGGTAGGCACCGCTGCGGTGCAACTTGCCAGGCACTTCGGAGCAGACGTGACCGGGGTGTGCAGTACCGCGAACTTGGAACTGGTGAAATCTCTAGGCGCGACGCACGTCATCGACTACACCAAAGAAGACTTCACGCGCAATGGTGAAACCTATGACGTCATTGTCGATACCGCCGGCACGGCCCCGTTTTCTCGCAGCAAGGGTTCGTTGAAGGAAGGCGGACGCCTGCTTCTTGTTTTGGCCGGGTTGCCGGCAATGCTTCAGGTTCCATGGGTGTCGATGACGAGCAGCAAGAAAATCATCGCCGGACCGGCGACCGGGCGCGCGCAAGATTTGCGCTTTCTCGCGGGACTAGCCGAGGCGGGAGAATTCAAACCTGTCATTGATCGACGCTATCCGTTCGAGCAGATCGTCGAGGCTCACCGCTATGTCGATACCGGGCGCAAGAATGGAAATGTCGTCATAACCTTGGGGCATACGACTGAGCCTGGGCGCATCGGTTCGCGGGCGACCATCTGAGGGGCGTTGTCCAACCCGGCGTTCGAGAGGGACGCGCCAAAAGCGCCGCGCGCTCGGTTCGGCGCGGCAATGCCGGGACGCTAGAGCGGCCGATGCTCAGGTACGCACGTGCCTCATCATCGAAATCAGGTTCAGGCAGATCAGATGCGTGATTCGCTGCTTTTCCGGCATCGTCTGCTTGGCGCGGAGCCGGGCGGATAGCGCGCGGGCTGCCCGGAGTTCCGGCGGCACCCTGCGAGGCGCGGCGCGTTCGCGGCCTCGCCCCAACGGCGAATACCCGAACAGGTCACCCGAAGTTCCGACTGCGACCGCACGATCCGCCATGACGCACCTCGCACCAGCACATCTGCAACTCCCTGCGCCCGACTATCGGCATTGCCCGCAATCGTGTCGGTGCGCTTGCACACATGCGCGGCGCATTTCCGCCATACCCGAGGCCGGCGGGGGTAGAATTGCCGCATGACCATTGCACACCGCACAATGCGCACCCTCGCGGGGACAGGGCTGCTCCTGCTCGCCGCGTGCGCGACCCCCGAGCAGCGGGCCGAGGAAACCGCGGCCTACATCGCGGAAAACTACGGTCCGACCTGCGCTAGGCTCGGCTACGAGGCCGGCTCGGAAGGCCACCGCAACTGCATGCTGTCGATTTACAACACCGACCAGCTGCGCTTCTCGGCGTCGCCCTGGGGGCCCTACGGGTGGCCTTACGGGGGTGCTTACGGGGGGCGGTACCGGCGCTGAACGGAACCGGGCGCGTCACGCGCCGGCCTGGCCGTCCGTCGAGCGGCGGCGCTTCGCTTCCGCCTCGATGGCCGCGATGAGGGTCGGTTGCTGTCCGGCCAACTGGTAGAAATCCGCCACGTTCAGCACGAGCACCGTGCAGGGCGAGAGGGTCACCACGTCCGCGGACCGCGGCTTGCGGTCGAGCAGGGCCATCTCGCCGAAGAAATCGCCGTCGCGCAGCTCCAGCGTGCGCGCACCGATCCTCACCTCGACCTCGCCCGTGACGATGAAGAACATCGAGTCGCCGGCCGCGCCCTTGCGGAGCACCGTCGCCCCCAACGGGTAGCTGCGCGAACGCAGGCGGTCGACGATGTCGGCAATGGCGATGGTCCCTACGTCGGCAAAGAAGGGCACGCGCGCAACCAGTTCCCAGATGCGCATGAACTCGCGCCGGCGCACTTCGGCGGCGAAACCCGTCGCGAGGATGCCGGCCAGCAGTGCCAGAACGCAGATGCCGCACAGCATGACCAGTCCACCCAGCACGCGGCCCGCGGCGGTGAGCGGCACCACATCCCCGTAGCCCGTCGTGGTGAGCGTGACCACCGCCCACCACAGGGAGGACGGGATGCTGCCGAAATGCTCGGGCTGGCGCGCTTCCTCCAGCCAGTGCACGATCGTGGCGGAGGAAAACAGCACGATCGCAAACAGGGCGGCCGCGGCCGACAGCGCCGAGCGCTCGTTGTGGAAGACGCGCGCGATCAGCCCGACGCCGGGCGCGTGGGTGGCGAGTTTGAGCACCCACAGCAGGACGAACACCGACGCCGAATCCGCGCCGAGCCGCGCCCCCCCGTACGCCACCGCAACCGCGGGCAGGACCGCAAGGAGGTCGATGATGCCATCGGGCGAAGCCATCCAGCGCCGCCGGGAGAGCGCGTCGCTGACGTGGTGCAGGTGAGGAGCTTCCGGCGCCACCCAGAGCCGCGCCGTGTATTCGGCGAAGAACAGCACGGCCACAAGGCCGGTCACCACGGCCGCGACGGTGCGGGCCCCGTCGGGCAGGCTGTCCACCGTCCCGGCCGACACCGAGGCGATCCCCACCAGGATCAGGACAATCCCGAGCGCGCGCACCTGGCGGGCGCCGTGCGCGTGGCTGTCCGGATCGAGCAACCCGTAGGCCCGCGCCCGGAGCGTCACTCCATCCTCCTTCGGGACGCGCTGCCCCGCATCAACCGCTGCGCAGGGGCGCTTCGGTCGGCGCCAGCGGCGTCCACCCGGTCAGCTTGCCGACCTCCGCCTTCACGTAGTTGGATATCGCGAGGCGGTCCGCCGTCAGCATCACCATCAGGAAACCCTGGTCGATGTAGCGCTGGGTGTATTTGGCGCTCATCGTGTGCATGGCGGCCACCACCTTGTGCCTGCGGCACGTCTCCAGCACGCGGTTAACCGTGGCCACGTGCTTCGGGTCGTCGTTGTCCATCACCGGCGGCAGCCCAAGGGCCAGGGCGAGGTCGGTGGGCCCGATGTAGACCGCGTCCACGCCCGGCGTGGAGACGATCTCGTCCATCTTCTCGATGCCCTCGGCGGTCTCGATCATCACGATGCACAGCATCTCGTTGTCGGCATGTTTCTGGTAGTCGGCGCCGCCGTACAGGGCGGCCCGGTTCGGGCCGTTGCTGCGGATCCCCTTGGGCGGATAGCGGCAGGCGGCCACGGCGCGCTCGGCCTCGGCGCGGTTGCTGACCATAGGCACGATCACGCCGTAGGCGCCCGCGTCGAGCACCTTCATGATCATGGATGGCTCGTTCCAGGGCACGCGCACGATGGGCGTCACGGCGGTGGTCGAGATCGCAGCCAGCATGGGCACCGCGTCCGAGTAGTCGATGCAGCCGTGCTGCATGTCGACGCAGAGCCAGTCGAGCCCCGTGTGGGCCATCACCTCGGCCGAAAAACAGTGCGGGACTGAAAGAAAGCCACCGACGGCGGGCTTGCCCGCCCGCCAGAGTTGCTTGACGCGGT
>JANNWA010000338.1:0-3939 GCA_031408275.1 Pseudomonadota bacterium | reverse complement strand
CACGGGCGAAGGCGACACCGCCTCGGGCGCAGGCGGGCGCACCCGATGGGCGCGGGCGGCGGGCTTCGTCGCCGGGCGCCGGGTTGGCACGCTCGGCACCTTGCCGAGCGCGTCCGCCACGGCATTGGCGAACTGCATCGTCGAGGCGGGTGAGGCGCCGCAGGCGAAATCCGCGGTGCGCGTCTCACCGCGCTCCAGCACGTACAGGAGGGCGTTCTTGATCAGCACGGCCTGTTCCGGGTGGCCGATATGGCGCAGCATGGCCACCGCGGCCAGCAGAGTCGCGGTCGGATTGGCGAGGCCGCGCCCGGCGATGTCCGGCGCGGAGCCGTGCACTGCCTCGAAAATCGCCACGTCGTCGCCGATGTTGGCCGAAGGGGCGAAGCCGAGGCCGCCCACCAGCCCGGAGGCGAGGTCGGAGAGGATGTCGCCGTTCATGTTGGTCGTCACGACGACGTCGAACATCTCCGGGCGCAGCACCATCAGGTGGGCGCAGTTGTCGACGATGATGTGTTCGGCGGCGATATCGGGATAGTCGGGCGCGATCTCTTCGAACACCTGCTTGAACAGGCCCTCAGTCAGCTTGAGGATGTTCGCCTTGGTGGCGCAGTGCACCGTATGCCGGCCTTCCGTGCGCGCCAGTTCGAAGGCGGCGCGGATCACCTTGGCCGAGCCCTTGCGGCTCACGATCTTCAGCGACTGGGCCACGCCCGGCGACTGCATGTGCTCGATGCCCGCATAGAGATCCTCGACGTTCTCGCGCACTACCACGAAGTCGATGCCGCGTCCCGCATACGGCGACGCGATCCCCGGCAACTCGCGCACGGGCCGCACGTTCGCGTAGGTCTCGAAGAGCTTGCGCAGGGTGACGTTGGCGCTCTTGCCGCCATAGCCAACCGGCGTCTCGAGGGGTCCTTTCAGCACGACGCGGTTCTGCCGGATGCGCTCAATCGTTTCAGCAGGCACGCCCGACGCGACACCCTTGGCGAACACGCCTGCGCCGGCCTCGCACAGGTCCCACTCGACCGGGGCGCCCGCGGCCGCGAGCACGGTGCGCACCGCGTCGGCGATCTCGGGGCCGATGCCGTCGCCGGGGATGAGCGCGACGCGGGTCGCGGCCTGCCGGGGGGCGGGCGGCTGCGCGGGGCGTTGCCGGGTTGCGTGCATGGTGCGTTTTCCTGGACAGGGTCGTCGATGGCGCGCAGTCTGGGCAAATACACTCATTTGGTCTAATTGAAGTTTATGTTTATTTACATTAGTATTAACTTATGTTTAAGCGAAGCCGGTTCGGCCACCTGACCCTGCGCCAGCTCGAGACCTTCGAGGCGGTCGCGCGCTTGGGCAGCGTCACGCGCGCGGCCGAAGCGATGCACCTGTCGCAGCCCGCCGTGTCGATCCAGCTGCGCAGCCTCGCCGAGGCGGTCGGCCAGCGCCTGACCGAACCCGCCGGGCGCGGCCTCAAGCTGACCCAGGCGGGCCACGACCTCTACGAATCCTGCAGCGAGCTCGCGGCGGTCTGGTCGCGGTTCGAAGCGCGGCTGGACGATTCCGCGGCGCTGCGTCGCGGCCGACTGCGGGTTTCCGTCGTCACCACCGCCAAGTACTTCCTGCCGCGCGCGCTGGGCATGTTCGTGCAGCAGCACCCTGGCATCGACGTGGAACTCGAGATCCTCAACCGCGACGGGGTGCTCGCGCGCCTTCGCGACCACTTAGACGACCTGCACGTAATGAGCGCCCCGCCGCTGGAGTGGGCGATCGAAGCGCACCCCTTCCTCGATAACCCGCTGGTGGTGATCGCACCGCGGACCTTCATCCCGCCGCACACCGGGGAGTTGCGGCTGGCCGAACTGGCCGGCGAGCGCTTCCTCCTGCGCGAACCCGGGTCCGGGACCCGCATGGCCATCGAAGAGCGCCTGGCGCGCACTCGCGTGCGCCTCACAAAGCGCATGACGGTCGGATCGAACGAGGCGATCAAGCAGGCCGTCGCCGGCGGCCTCGGCCTGTCGATCATCTCGCGCCATGCGGTCAGCGAGGCCGACCTGCCCGAGATCCGCGTGCTGCCCGTGCACGGGTTTCCCCTGATGGGCGCATGGCAGATCGTGCATTGGCGCGACACGCAACTTTCGGCACCGGCCGAGGCATTCCGCACCTACCTCGCCCGGTTCGCAGCCGAACTGCGCGGCGGTGCCCCAGCGGGCACTAGCGCCCCAGCGAAGCCTCGTGGCCGAGGTGGTCCTCGACCAGGCGCTTCCCCTCGGCGCGCACGAAATCCATGAAGGCGCGCGCCGCCGGCGCGACCTGCTTGCCCACCGGATAAACGAACTGCCACGGCCGCTCGATCGGGAGGCCTTCCACGTCCAGCATGGCCAGCTGGCCCTGCTCGGTATCCAGCCCGAGCGTGTAGCGCGACAGGATCGACACGCCGAGGCCCGCGAGTATCGCCTGCTTGATCGCCTCGTTGGTCGAGAGCTCCATGCGCACGCGCGGCGCGACGCCGTGACTGTCGAACGCCTCCCACGCCACCAGGCGTGTGCCCGACCCGGGCTCGCGCATCAGGAACGGCTCTTGGGCCATGGCTGAGAACGGGATCTGCGCTTGTCGCGCGAGCGGATGGTCGGCACGCGCGAACAGCACCATAGGATTGGGCAGGATCGGCTGGCACACCACCTCCTGCTCGGTCGGCGGGTTGGCGAAAATGTACAGGTCGTCCTCGTTGCGCGCGAGCCGGTCGATCAGCGCCTGGCGGTTGTGGATCTGCAGCGAAATCTCGACCTTGGGGTGCAGGCCGACAAAGGCGGCGAGCAGCCGCGGCGCGAAGTACTTGCCGGTGGTGCTCACCGCAAGCCGCAGCCGCCCGCCCTCGAGGCCGCGCAGCCGCGCGAGCGAGTCGTCGATGCGGCCGAAAGCGGAGAACAGATCGCGGCAGCCCTCCTGCAGGGCCACCCCGGCCGGCGTGAGGTGCACTTTCTTGCCGATCTGCTCGAACAGCGGCAGGCCCATCGCCTCGGACAGTTTCTTGATCTGGGTGGAGACCGTGGGCTGGGCGAGGTGCATCTCTTCGGCGGCGCGTGTGAAGCTGCCGAGGCGCGCGGCGCATTCGAACACGGCGAGTTGCGGGAGCATTCCGTGGCGCAGGAAGCGCCGCAGGGCGGATTGGGGCATGGTGGTGGCCTTTACCTGTTGAGGCAAAGGTCTCGCTCGCTCGCCGCCCGGACGACCCGGACGGCGGACCTGCGGGACCGGGGCACTGCCCGTATTGACGATCCCGCAGCTGGGGCCGGAACGGCCCGGAGCTACTCCCGCTTTGCTGACCGGCGCGATTTAACCACAGGCATTCAAGGCACGCAACGCACCGGACGCCCACACGTGCCTGTTCTCCGGATTGCATCACTTTTTGCAATGCCATCTATTCGTTTGCGGCGATCTATTCGCGATTCGAAATCCAAACCATCCGAAAAATCGACTTTACCGGCCCAGTCCGCCATCCAACAATGCGCAAACACCAAACAGGACACCGCCATGGACATCCTCTCCGCCGAATTCCTCTCCGCGCTCGCCGCGATCGTGGTCATCGACCTGGTGCTCGCCGGGGACAACGCCATCGTGATCGCGCTCGCCGCGCGCAGCCTGCCGCGCCACCTGCAAAAGCGCGCCATCGCCTGGGGCACCGTGGGCGCGATCGTGGTGCGCAGCGCGATGACCATGGTGGTGGTCTGGCTGCTGAAGGTGCCCGGCCTCATGCTGGTCGGCGGCGCGCTGCTCATATGGATCGCCTACCGCCTGCTCTCGCCGCAGGAATCCGGCGACGAGAACCACGGACCCGCCGCGACCACGTTCTGGGGCGCGATGCAGACCATCGTGATCGCCGACGCCGTCATGGGCCTCGACAACGTGCTCGCCGTCGCCGGCGCGGCGCAGGGCAGCTACCTGCTGGTGGTC
>JANNWA010000337.1:0-1836 GCA_031408275.1 Pseudomonadota bacterium | reverse complement strand
GCCGAACCCGACTCGGGCAGGGATGCAGGCAGCGCGCGCCGCCGCAGCGAGTCGCGACGCCTTGCCTACGCAGAATCCTTCGCCCGTCGCGATGCAGTCGCTTGCCCGAAACGCGGAAGGGACCGTGAAATCCAGGAACGGGTTGTAGCGGATCAGGTCGCGCACCGCGTAGTAGAGCGACACGCCGCGCTCCAGGTCATTGGCGCCCTGTGCGTGCTCCCCGGCGAATGCTGCTACCACGGGATGCGCGCTGTCGATGTACTCGCCGCTGGCGAGGTACTCCGCCGTGGCGCTCACCGGTCCAGTTTCATCATCTTGCGGGTACCTGTGAAAAGGGGGCTCGCCTGGTTGCAGAGCTCGTCGAGCACCGTGAAATGATCCCGGCCCGGCACCGGGATGTCCGCGGCCACCGCCGACTTCCAGCGCGCGGCAAGCAGCGCGTTCTGGCGCTTGAATTCCGAGCTCTCCAGCCCGCCGACAGCAGTGACGACGGGGGCGCGGGTAGCCGGCGGCAGGAAAGCGGGCGAAACCTTGAGCGCGGAGGCTTCATCGAGTTTCAAGTCCGGGTTCAGCCAGTCCACCTGCACGATCGGGCGCAGATCGTAGACGCCGCTCACCGCCAGGGCGCCCTTGTACAGGTCGCGCGGCAGTTCCTTGTCGTAGACCGGCCAGAGTGCTGCCATCATCATTGCGGCCAGGTGGGCGCCGGCGGAATGGCCCGCGACATAAAGCCTGTCCTGGTCCATGCCGTAGTCCTCGGCGTGCTTCCACAGCCAGCCCGACGCGCGCAGCATCTGCTTCACGATTCCCTCGACGCTCAGCTTCGGGCAGAGGTCATAGTTGACCGCGACGATGGACACGCCGGCATCGACCCAGGCGGGCGCGAGGAAGGAGAAGTCCTGCTTGTCCATCGCGCGCCAGAAGCCGCCATGGATGAACATCATGCAGGTGCCGTCCCCTTTCCTGGCGGGGAAGATGTCGAGCATTTCGCCGGGGCCGTCGCCATACTGCCGGTCGAGGTAGCAGACCATCGACGAGCGCGTGCGCGCAGACCGGTCGGCCCAGCGGGCCATGACCTCGGGGTGGTTCGGGAACAGCACGCGATTGTTGTACTCGCGGCTGTAAAAGGTGCTGTCGCTCATGGTTTCTTCCGTGGATCGGTGCGGGCCCTGCGGCTCAGCCGCGGTGTTCCCTGTGCAGGCCCAGCGCTACCTGGGCGGGTCGGTCGGAGTACGAAAACAGCACCGCGTCCGCCGTGGCTTCGAATCGCACCGGCTGCCAGGAAGGCACGACGAAGGTGTCGCGCGGCGCGAACTCGAAGCTCTCGGCGCCGATCCTGACAGTGCCCGCGCCTTCGGCCACGGAGTAGATCGTCCCGTCGGTCGACCGGTAGGGGCTGGACTTGAACCCGCGCGGCAGCAGCTGGATGAACGCCCCTATAGTCGGCATCGCAAAGCCGCCGGTGAGCGGGTTGATGAACTGCATCTTCCAGCCGTGGCAGGCATCGGCGGCCTGGTTGCGCGCAAGGGATTCGAGCGTCTCGCGGCTGCGCTCGTACGGATAGTTGAAGATCGGCGAGGTCTTTGACGTCGGCACGGGTCCCAACGGGACCATGTTGTTGCCATAACGCACCGACGAGTCGCCCTCGGCTTTCGATACCGGCTGCTCGGCCTCGGGATAGGTCTCCATGAATTGCGCCCCGAACAGCTGCAGGATCTGGATGTCCAGGCCGTCCATCCAGACGACAGGCTCGCTGCCCGGATTGCCGTGGTCGTGCCAGGTCCACGACGGGGTGATGATGAAGTCGCCCGGATGCATGGCGGTGCGCTCGCCGTC
>JANNWA010000336.1:0-8914 GCA_031408275.1 Pseudomonadota bacterium | reverse complement strand
GCATGGCCTGGTGGTCTTCCTTGCGGAACGTCATCGGGCCCTTCGGTGTTTCGAACGACATCCCTTCCATCGCGGCAATGAGTTTCTCGGTGTCGGTCGAACCCGCTTTCTTGAGTGCCTCGACGACGGCAATGCCGGCTGCCATGCCGCCCGCGGTGAAGAAATCCGGCGGCGACTTGAATCGCTTCTGGTGTTCCGCCACCAGCCAGTCGTTCATCTTGTTCTTGGGAAAGCCGTGGTAATAGTAGATAGAGCCCTCCACCCCCGGAAAATCCTTCCATCCTTTCATCACGGGAAGGATATTTCCGCCCGGGGCCAGCTCGATCCCATAGCGATCCGGCTTGAGATCGGCGATCTTGGTCATGGGGTGCGGGCCGGCCCATACGATTGCGAGCACCTTGCGGCCCGGCTTGTCCTTGAGCACTTCAAAAATACGCTGGGCGGGCGCGGTGAAGTCCGTCGTCTGGACCGGCGCGTACTCCTCGTGGACGATCTTCGCATTGGGGTTGAGCTTGGCAAGGGCGTCCTTGTACGCCTTGATTCCATCCCGGCCGAAGGCATAGTCCTGCGCGAGCGTCGCGATAGATACGTCGCCCTTTAGGGAGGCTGCGGCCGCGACCGCATCCTGGGTCGAACTGCGCCCGGTCCGGAAGATGTACCGGTTCCAGTTTGCGCCCGTGATCTGGTCGGCCACCGCGGGCTCAACCAAGAGGATCTTCTTGTACTCCTCGGCGATCGGCAGCATGGCGAGCGCGACCCCGGAGCCCGTCGGGCCGATGGCGATGTCGGCCTTGTCGTCGCCGAACGCGGCAGCAAGCTGCGCTTTGCCCACATCCGGCTTGAACTGGCTGTCCTTCTCGATCACCACAAGCTTGCGGCCGAGCACTTCCATCTTTCCGCCGGTCGCATATTCCAGGCCCATCATCAGGCCAGCCTGGGTTTGCTTCGCATAGGCCTCAAGCACGCCGGTCTTGTCATACACATGCGCAATCTTGATTTCCTTGCCTTGCGCGTACGCGGTACTCGCGGCCAGTGCCAGGGCACCGGCGGCGAGCCATCGGGTCATGTGATTCATCATTTCTCCTCAGGGTAGGTACGTACAACGTATCGGGAGCGAAAAGTGCAGTCTACAGCCGGACACGGGCTTGGCCGCAAAGCCTACCTCCGGCGCCCTGCATTAGCTACTGCTTGTCCGGCTGCGGCTTGGGCCGCTTGCCGACCAGGACCGAAACTTCCAACTCCTCCTGCGCGCGGCGCAGCTTCAGGCGGGCGTTGCTTCCGGGCTGCAATCCTGCGACCAGGGTGAGCATGTTCTGCGGGTCGGTAACCGGCTTGCCTTCGATCCCCACCAGGACGTCGCCAGGCTTCACGCCGGCCTTGTCCGCCGGACCGTTGCGCAGGACCCCGGCGATGATCGCGCCGCGGGTGTCCTTCAGCTTGAAGGATTCGGCCAGGGCGGGCGTGATCTCCTGCACCTCAACGCCAATCCAGCCGCGCGTCACGCTGCCTGTCTTGATGATGGATTCCATGACCTGCCTCGCGGTCGAAACCGGAATCGCGAAGCCGATCCCCATCGAACCGCCGGAGCGTGAATAGATCGCCGTGTTAATTCCCACCAGGTTGCCCCCGGCGTCGACCAGCGGGCCGCCGGAGTTGCCTGGGTTGATTGCGGCGTCCGTCTGGATGAAGTTCTCGAAAGTGTTGATTCCAAGCTGGCTGCGTCCGAGCGCGCTCACTATGCCTGAAGTGACGGTCTGGCCGACGCCGAAGGGGTTGCCGATCGCGAGCACGACATCCCCGACGCGAAGCGCCTCTGACGATCCGAAAGTGATCGCCGGGAGCTGTTCGCCTTCGACGCGCAAGACCGCGAGGTCGCTTTCGGAATCGCTGCCCACCAGCTTGGCCAGGAGTTTTCTTCCGTCTGCGAGCAGCACTTCTATCTCATCGGCAGCCTCCACCACGTGGCTGTTGGTAAGTATGTAGCCGGCGGAACTGACGATTACTCCGGAACCCAGGCTCGAAGATCGTTCGGGCTGGTCGCCGAACTGTTCCCCGAAAAAACGGCGGAAAAGAGGGTCATTCAGGAAGGGGTGGCGCGGCGCGCGCACCTCCTTACTGGTAAATATGTTCACAACGGAGGGTGTCGCCTTTCGCACCGCATCGTTGTATGAATTCTGGCGCGGAACCCCGACTGGGCTTTCCGGGGCAGTATGCAAGGCGATCGTGCCGCCTCCGGGAAGGGCGCTCCTTCCCGGCAGCCATTCCGGCTTCAGGGTCGAAATGACGAACAAAACGGCGAGGCAGACGGTCGCCGTTTGAGAAAAAATTTGCCAAAGCCGCTTCATCCGGCGAATCTAACATATGCCTCAATCCGGCCCGCATCGCCCCCGGCAGTGCCTTGGAAGCGATTCAATGGTTTTGGACGGCGCCTTGGATTTTTGAAAAACAGCCCGGATTCAGTCAGTTAGGTCTGAAAATTTGGCGTTTTACGTGCTCCGCCGGTATAATCATCGGCTTCTCCGGATTATTCATCATTTCCAGCGGGGTTCCCTCGATGAGTCAACAGGAAAAAGTCGACAAGACGCGACGCAATCTGGTCGTTGCGACCAGTGCCGCCGGCGGTCTTGCATCGGTTGGTGTGGCAGTTCCCTTCGCGGCAAGCTGGATGCCGTCCGAGCGCGCAAAGGCAGCGGGTGCGCCGGTGGAAGCCGACATCAGCCGGCTCGCCCCGGGCGAGATGCAAGTGGTCGAGTGGCGCGGCAAGCCGGTCTGGATCCTGCGTCGCACGAAGGAGATGCTGGAAGGGATCAAGAAGAGCGACTCGCTGGTTTCCGATCCCAAGTCCGAGGTTCCCCAGCAGCCGGATTATGCGAAGAACGCGTTCCGCTCGATCAAGGACGAATACGCTGTGCTCGAGGGAGTCTGCACGCACCTGGGCTGTTCGCCGCAGATCAAACCGGTGGAGGCGCGCGCAGAAATGGGCGAGACCTGGGAGGGCGGATTCTATTGCCCCTGCCACGGTTCCAAATTCGATCTCGCCGGGCGCGTTTACAAGGGCTCGCCAGCACCGCTCAACCTGCCGGTGCCGCCGTATGCGTTCGTGTCGGACGGAATGATCCTGATCGGCGAAGACAGGAAGGGGGCGTAACGACATGGCGACACCGATAGCCGCAGTCTGGAACTGGATCGATGAGCGCATGCCGACGCTCGGGGAAGAGTACCGCAAGCACATGTCCGAGTACTACGCGCCGAAGAACTTCAACTTCTGGTACTACTTCGGTGCGCTGTCGATCCTGGTGCTGGTGATCCAGATCGTCTCCGGTATATTCCTCACGATGAACTACAAGCCGGATGCGGCGCTGGCGTTCGGTTCGGTCGAATACATCATGCGGGACGTGCCCGGCGGATGGCTGATCCGGTACATCCACTCCACTGGCGCATCGATGTTTTTCGTCGTGGTCTACCTGCACATGTTCCGCGCCCTGCTGTACGGTTCGTACAAGAAGCCGCGCGAGCTGGTCTGGATCTTCGGCGTGATCATCTACCTGTCTCTCATGGCCGAAGCATTCTTCGGGTACCTGCTGCCCTGGGGCCAGATGTCCTACTGGGGCGCGCAGGTGATCGTCAACCTGTTCAGTTCCGTGCCGTTCATCGGCCCGGACCTGTCTATCCTGATCCGCGGCGACTACGTGGTCTCGGACGCGACCCTCAACCGGTTCTTTGCGCTGCACGTGATCGCCGTGCCGCTGGTGCTGATCGGGCTCGTGGCCGCCCATATCCTCGCGCTGCATGACGTCGGCTCCAACAACCCCGACGGTGTCGACATCAAGAAAAACAAGGACGCCAACGGACGGCCGCTGGACGGCATCCCTTTCCACCCCTACTACACGGTGAAGGACGTGGCAGGCGCGATCATTTTCCTCGCGGTTTTTTGCGCCATCTTGTTCTTCGTGCCGGAAATGGGCGGCTATTTCCTCGAGTACAACAACTTCGTCCCGGCCGACCCGCTCAAAACGCCGCTGCACATTGCGCCGGTCTGGTACTTCACTCCGTATTACTCGATCTTGCGCGCCGTGCCGCCGCTGTTTAATTCGCAGTTTCCCGGCGTGATGGCGATGGGCCTGGCCACGATGATCCTGTTCCTCCTCCCCTGGCTGGATCGCGACCCGGTCAAGTCGATTCGCTACCGCGGCGGTTACTTCAAGTCGGCGCTGGCAATCTTCGTGGTGACGTTCTTCGTACTCGGCTACCTCGGCACCGAGCCGACCAACGTCTGGGGCCAGTTCGGCGCCTGGATGGGCAATGCCGATCGCGCAACCGTCGCCGCCCGCGTCTTTACGCTGCTCTATTTTGCCTTCTTCATCCTGATGCCCTGGTACACGGCGATGGACAAATCCAAGCCGGTGCCAGACCGGGTGACGATGTGAGCGGAGAGACCACGATCATGAAAAAACTGCTCATAGCGCTGATGTTTGCCCCGTTTGTCGCGTTCGTTGCTGCGCCTGCCGCCATCGCGTCGGAGGCCGGCTACCGCCTCGACCGCGCTCCGATCGACCCGAACGACGTGGTCAGCCTGCAGTCGGGTGCGCGCACCTTCGCCAACTACTGCATGAACTGCCATGGCGCGCAGTTCCTGCGGTACAACCGCCTTGCGGACATCGGCCTGACCGAAGCGCAGATCAAGGACAACCTCCTGTTTGCCGGCGACAAGGTGGGCGAAACCATGAAAACCGCAATGACGGCGAAAGACGGGAAGGTCTGGTTCGGCGTGGCGCCTCCAGACCTTTCGGTGGTCGCGCGGTCCCGCGGGGGTGACTGGCTGTACACCTACCTGCGCACTTTTTATCGCGACCCCGGCACGGCGTCAGGCTGGAACAATGCGGTGTTTCCGAATGTGGGCATGCCGCATGCGCTTTGGACCCTGCAGGGAGAGCGGGGTCTCGAAATCGCCACGAAGAAAGAGGGCGGCCACGAAACGCACGAATACAAATGGAGCCAGGTCTCCGCAGGCCGGCAGAGCACCACGCAGTACGACACCACGGTGCGCGATCTCGTGAACTACCTTGTCTGGATGGGCGAACCCACGGCCAATTCGCGCAAGAAGATCGGGGTGGTCGTGCTCTATTTCCTCGGCGTGCTATTCGTTCTCGCCTATGCGATGAAGCGCGAATTCTGGAAGGACGTGCACTGAACCCTGGGCAGGGCTCCAGCCGTCTTCCCCGCCCCAGATGCCTCCCTACCTACCTACCGAGCCGGACGGGCAGCCCGTCCGGCTTTTTACTCTAAGGCCCGCGAATCATGATGCAACTTTATTCCGGCACCACCTGCCCGTTCAGCCATCGCTGCCGCTTCGTGCTGTACGAAAAAGGCATGGACTTCCAGGTGATCGACGTCGACATGTACAACAAGCCGGAAGACATCGCGGTGATGAACCCGTACAACCGGCTCCCGGTCCTGGTCGAGCGCGACCTGGTGCTGTATGAGTCGAACATCATCAACGAGTACATCGACGAACGGTTTCCGCACCCGCAGCTGATGCCTGCCGACCCGGTGATGCGCGCCCGCGCCCGGCTGATGCTGTTCAACATGGAAGTCGAGCTCTTCTCCCAGATCGAGGCGATCGAGTCCGGCAAGGAAAAGCAGGTGGAGCGCGCGCGCGCCCACGTCACGGACCGGCTCACCGAGCTGGCGCCGATCTTCACGCGCACCAAGCACATGCTCGGCGACGACTTCACGATGCTCGACGTCGCGATTGCGCCGCTCTTGTGGCGCCTTGACCACTACGGCATCCGGCTCGGCAAGCCCGCCGCCCCCCTGATGAAGTATGCCGAGCGCATCTTCTCGAGGCCGGCGTTCATCGAGGCGCTGACGCCGTCCGAAAAGGTGATGCGCAAGTAGGTTCGGTTGCGCCCAGGCGACAAGCGCATGTCCACGAGGGAAATCCCGACCAAGCCGTACCTGCTGCGCGCCCTCTACGAGTGGTGCGTGGACAACGGTTACACGCCGCACCTGGCCGTGAAGGTGGATTCGCGCACCCAGGTGCCACCCGAGTACGTGAAGAACGGCGAGATCACCCTCAACATCGGCCCGACCGCCGTGCACAAGATGCAGATCGGCAACGACCTGGTGGAGTTTTCTGCTCGGTTCGGCGGCATTGCGCGGCAGATCTCGGTGCCGGTGGCGAATGTCTATGCGATCTATGGGCGCGAAACCGGCCACGGCATGACTTTCGACGTGGATGCCGCCACGCCTTCCGTCCAGGCAGTGGCCGAATCTGAAGGGTCGGCCTCCACCCCGGGCCAGGATCTCCCTCCGGAGCCGCCGCGACCCGCGGCGGGCGGGAGGCCAGCCCTCCGGCGCGTGAAGTAACCCGTCCTAGAGCTGGTAGTCGCTGCCGGTTTCCCCGGTCACCGCGTGTTCCACCGATTTTCGGGCGAGATGTGGTGCGAACAACTCGATGAACTCATACGCGTAGCCCCGCAGGTATGCGCCGCGGCGGATTCCCAGTCGGGTGGTGCTGGACTCGAACAGGTGTGATGCGTCGATCGCACGCAGCGTGCGATCGCGCACGGGGTCGAAAGCCATCTTCGCCATGATCCCGATTCCCAGTCCGAGCTCCACGTAAGTCTTGATCACGTCGGCATCGAGTGCCGAAAGGACGACATTCGGTTTCAGGCCCCTGCTTTCAAACGCCTTGTTCACCAGGGACCTTCCCGCGAACGCGAAGTCGTAGGTAATGATCGGGTAGCCGGTGACCGCTTCAAGGGTCAGCGGCTGGACCTTGAGCAGGGAATGCCTGGGGGGCACGACCACGCACCGGTTCCATTGGTAGCAGGGCAGAGAGACCAGTTCCGCGTACTCGGAAATGGCTTCCGTGGCGATCGCGATGTCCGCCTCCCCGGCCAGCACCTGCTCGCAGATCTGGGTCGGGTTCCCCTGGTGGATCGTCAGTTGAACGCCAGGGTACTTGCGCTTGAAGGCGGTGACCGTCTTCGGCAGGGAATAGCGCGCTTGCGTGTGCGTGGTCGCGATCCGCAGGCTGCCCGAGGACTCGTTGGCGTACTCCTCGCCCGCCCTTTTCAGGTTAGCCGCTTCGCCGAGAATCCTCCCGGCAATCGAAAGCACGGCCCGGCCCGGTTCGGTAATGGCGACCACACGCTTTCCGTGTCGCTCGAAAATCTCCACGCCGAGTTCATCCTCGAGCAGGCGGATCTGCTTGCTTACGCCGGGCTGGGACGTGTGGAGGACCTCGGCCGCCGTGGAAACGTTGAGGCCCTGCCGGGCGACCTCCACGGCATAGCGCAGCTGCTGAAGCTTCATTTTTGACTAGGTTAATAACAATTGGTTATTTGAGAGTAACCCAATAGTCTTTTGAGATCTATATGCCGAAGCATACCATCCTCACCCCTGAAGACCGAATACCGACGGCATGTATCTCTACGACGAAATAGACCAACGGATGGTGGACGAGCGGGTCCGGCAGTTCCGCGGGCAGACGGAGCGCTTTCTCGCAGGGGAACTGGGCGAGGAGCAGTTCCGGCCGCTGCGGCTGCAGAACGGCCTCTACATCCAGCGCTACGCCCCGATGCTAAGGGTGGCGATACCCTATGGCCTGCTTTCCTCCCGCCAACTTCGAAAACTCGCGGAGATCGCCCGCAAGTACGACCGCGGCTACGGGCACTTTTCCACGCGGCAGAACATCCAGTACAACTGGCCGAAGCTCGAAGAGGTGCCGGACATCCTGGCCGAACTGGCCGGGGTGCAGATGCACGCCATCCAGACTTCCGGCAACTGCATCCGCAATACGACCACCGACCACTTCGCCGGCGTCGCCCGGGACGAGATCGTCGATTCGCTGGTCTGGTGCGAGTTGATCCGCCAATGGTCGACTTTCCACCCCGAATTCGCGTTCCTGCCGCGCAAGTTCAAGATCGCCGTCAACGGCGCGGTCGCGGACCGCGCGGCGACCTACCTGCATGACGTCGGCCTGCATGCACTCAGGGATGCCGACGGCAACGTGGGTTTCAGGGTGATCGCCGGCGGCGGCATGGGCCGCACCCCGGTGATCGGCACCGTGATCCGGGAGTTCCTGCCCTGGCAGCACCTGCTTACGTACCTCGAAGCGATCCTGCGCGTCTACAACCGCTATGGCCGTCGCGACAATAAGTACAAGGCGCGGATCAAGATCCTCGTCAAGGCGCTTGGCGCCGGGGTTTTCGCCAGCCAGGTCGAAGCGGAGTGGGCGCACCTAGAGAACGGACCCGCCACCCTGATCGAGGAAGAGGTGGCGCGGATCGAATCCAGGTTTACCCGCCCGAATTACGCCCGTCTTCCGGCGGACGATGTCTGGTCCCGTGGAAAGCTGGCCGCCGACAAGGCGTTTGCCGCATGGGCCAAGCGCAATGTGCACGAGCACAAAGTCGACGGGTATGCGGCTGTCAGCGTGTCGCTCAAGAAGACAGGCGCGGCGCCCGGAGACGCCACTGCGGAGCAGATGGACGCCATTGCGGACCTCGCCGACCGGTATTCTTTCGGGGAGTTGCGCGTCTCGCACGAACAGAACCTGATCCTTGCGGACGTGCGCCAGTCGCACCTGTATGAGTTGTGGCAGTCCCTGCGCCCGCTGGGGCTCGCTTCGCCCAATATCGGGCTGATCACGAACATCATCGCCTGCCCGGGCGGGGATTTCTGCTCGTTGGCGAACGCCAAATCCATTCCCATCGCGGAGGCGATTCAGCGCCGCTTCGATGACCTGGATTATCAGCACGACATCGGTGAGCTCAATATCAATATTTCCGGTTGCATGAATTCCTGCGGCCATCACCACGCCGGGCATATCGGCATTCTCGGCGTTGATAAGGACGGCGAGGAGTGGTACCAGATTTCCGTAGGCGGCGCCGACGGCTCGCGGGCC
>JANNWA010000335.1:0-12181 GCA_031408275.1 Pseudomonadota bacterium | reverse complement strand
GCGCGTTCAGGTCGAGCGAATGCCAGGCCAAAAGCCCGGTACGCACGCTCCATGTACTCGACATCGCGGGCGAGGGTGGCCGGATTGAATTCAAGATTCGCGCCAACGCCTTCCTTCACCACATGGTGCGAAACATCGTCGGTACGCTGATTTACGTGGGGAAAGGCAAGCACCCGCCAGAGTGGGCGGCCGAAGTGCTGGAATCGCGCGATCGCGCGCGCGCAGCGCCCACCTTCGCGCCCGAAGGCCTGTGCCTCGAGGAGGTCGAATACGGGCCGGAATGGAATCTTCCGTCAAGGCACGCGAAGGGGTGCGAGTCACTGGTCCCGGCCGCATGAGGACGCGCGTAAAGATCTGCGGCATCACCCGGCCCGGAGATGCGCTTGCAGCGGCCGAGGCCGGTGCAGACGCGGTCGGATTCGTTTTCTACGCGCCCAGCCCGCGCTGCGTGTCGATCGAACGCGCAATCGAGCTGCGCGATGCGCTGCCGCCATTCGTGCAGACCGTGGCTTTGTTCGTCAACCCGGAACCCGGGCTCGTGGGCGATGTCATACAACGCGTGCGACCCTCGATGCTGCAGTTCCACGGAGAGGAAGCGCCCGGATTCTGCGCGGGATTCGGCACGTCGTGGCTCAAGGCGTGCCGGGTCAGGCCCGGGGTCGATTTGCTAGAATACTTCCGCTCGTACCCAGGCGCTTCCGGCTGGCTCGCGGACGCGTATGTCGAGGGTTATGGCGGGGCAGGGCAGAGTTTCGATTGGTCGCTCGTCCCGGCCGTGCGCGACCGGCCGCTGGTCCTGTCGGGAGGACTGGGCGTGGGGAACGTGCGGGAGGCGATCCGCCGGGTCAAGCCCTGGGCAGTGGACGTATCCAGCGGTGTCGAGTCAGCCAAGGGAATCAAAGATGCGGCGAAAATCGCCGCGTTCATCCAAGAGGTAAAAAATGCAGATGTATGACTTACCCGACGCGCAGGGGCACTTCGGCCAGTACGGCGGGTCTTTCGTGGCCGAGACCCTCACGCAGGCCCTCGAAGAATTGCGCGCGGCCTATGAGCGTTACCGGCAGGACCCGGAGTTCATCGAGGAATTCCGCTACGAACTCAAGCATTTCGTCGGTCGCCCGAGCCCCGTTTATCACGCCAAGCGCTGGTCCGGGCTCCTCGGGGGGGCGCAGATCTACCTCAAGCGCGAGGACCTCAACCATACCGGCGCCCACAAGATAAACAACACCATCGGCCAGGCGATGCTTGCCCGCCGCATGGGCAAGCCGCGCGTGATCGCCGAGACCGGCGCGGGCATGCACGGCGTGGCGACGGCGACGGTCGCCGCGCGCTACGGCATGAAGTGCGTGGTGTACATGGGCTCCGAAGACACCGTGCGGCAGGTGCAGAACGTCTACCGCATGAAGCTCCTCGGCGCGGAGGTGGTGCCGGTCGAGTCCGGCTCCAAGACGCTCAAGGACGCGCTCAACGAGGCGATGCGCGACTGGGTCACCAACGTCGACGACACTTACTACATCATCGGCACCGTCGCCGGCCCTCATCCGTATCCGATGATGGTGCGCGACTTCCAGTCGGTGATCGGCGAGGAGTGCAAGGTGCAGGTGCCGGAAATGACCGGTCGCCAGCCCGATGCGGTGATCGCGTGCGTGGGCGGTGGCTCGAACGCGATGGGCATCTTCTATCCGTACATCGAGCTCGGGGGTGTGCGCCTGATCGGCGTCGAAGCGGCCGGCGAAGGCATCGCCACGGGCCGGCATTCGGCTTCACTCATGGCCGGCAAGCCGGGCGTGCTGCACGGCAACCGCACCTACCTGCTGCAGGACGCCAACGGGCAGATCATGGAGACGCACTCGGTCTCGGCCGGCCTCGACTACCCGGGCGTGGGACCCGAGCACGCGTGGCTGAAGGACTGCGGCCGTGCGGAATACGTCGGCGTGACAGACAGCGAGGCACTGCAGGCGTTCCACGAACTGTGCCGCTATGAAGGCATCATCCCGGCACTCGAATCGGCGCACGCGATCGCTTATGCCGCCAAGCTCGCCCCCACCCTGCCCAAGGACAAGATCCTGCTGGTCAACCTTTCCGGGCGCGGCGACAAGGACATGCACACGGTCGCGCAGAAATCCGGGCTGAAGTTCTGATGTCGCGCATCGAGGCGAGGTTCGAGTCCCTGCGCTCGGCAAAGCGCAAAGCCCTTATTCCCTACATTACTGCAGGCGACCCTGGGCCGGAGTCGACCGTCCCGCTGCTGCACGCCCTCGCCGGTGCCGGCTGCGACATCATCGAGATCGGCGTGCCGTTTTCCGACCCGATGGCCGACGGCCCGGCGATCCAGCGTTCTTCCCAACGCGCGCTCGAGAAAGGCGTGGGGCTCCGGGACGTGCTCGGCATGGTGCGCGAGTTCCGCACCAAGGATGCGGCCACGCCGATAGTACTCATGGGATATGCCAACCCGATCGAGGCGATGGGCGTCGAGGCATTCGTGCTCGCGGCGGCGGAGGCGGGCGTGGACGGCGTGATCGTCGTCGACTACCCGCCGGAAGAGTGCGCTGAGTTCGCGGCGCTCTGCCGCAAGCATGGCATCGACCAGGTGTTCCTCCTGGCGCCGACGTCGACCGATGCGCGCATCAAGGAGGTGGCCAAGGTCGGCAGCGGATTTCTCTACTACGTGTCGCTGAAGGGCGTGACCGGCGCCGGCCATATCAATACTTCCGACGTGGCCGCGCATTTGCCGAAGATCCGCGCCGCGACCAGGCTGCCGATCGGCGTCGGGTTCGGCATTCGCGATGCCGCCTCGGCGAAGGCAATCGCGCAGGTGGCCGATGCCGTGGTGATGGGCGCCCGCATCATCGAGGAAATCGAGGCGGCCGGTGCGGAACACGCGGTCAAACGGGTGACCGACCTGATCGGGCCGATTCGCGCAGCGCTGGATTCCTGATCCCGCGAGGCGAAAGATGAGCTGGCTACAAAAACTCCTGCCGCCCAAGATCAAGCGCATCGAGGGTGCCGCGCGCAAGCAGGTGCCCGAGGGGCTGTGGACCAAGTGCCCGTCCTGCGATGCGGTCCTTTACGCGACCGACCTCGAAAAGAACTTGAACGTCTGCCCCAAGTGCGGCCATCACCAGCGCATCGGCGCGCGCGCGCGGCTGGAAGCCCTGCTCGACGAGGACGGCCGCTTCGAGATCGGCGCGGAAATACTGCCGGTGGACAGCCTCAAGTTCAAGGACTCGCGGCGCTACCCGGAACGGCTGGCGGAAGCGCACGACAACACCGGCGAGACCGAATCGATGGTGGTCATGCAGGGCTCCATCAAGTCGATCGAGGTCGTTGTTGCCGCGCATGAGTTCGATTTCATGGCCGGCACCATGGGGTCGGTGCTCGGGGAAAGGTTCGTGCGCGGCGTGCGTGTGGCCATCGAGAACAAGCTGCCGTTCGTGGTGTTCACCGCGAGCGGCGGGGCGCGCATGCAGGAGGGGCTCCTGTCGCTGATGCAGATGGCCAAGACCACCGCCGCGCTCACCGAGCTCGGCGAGCGCGGGTTGCCCTTCGTCTCGGTCCTGACCGACCCGACCACGGGCGGCGTGTCCGCGAGCTACGCCTTCCTCGGCGATGTCGTTGTGGCCGAGCCCAAGGCGCTGATCGGGTTTGCCGGGCCGCGCGTCATCGAGCAGACCGTGCGGCAGAAGCTGCCCGAAGGCTTCCAGCGCTCCGAGTTCCTGCTGGAAAAGGGCGCGATCGACGTCATCATCGATCGCCGGCAGATGCGCGACAGGCTGGCCGTGCTGCTTGCGCTGCTGCAGGGCATGCCTGCAGACTCGACAAACTAGAAGATTCCTTGCGTTCCCTAGATGAGTGGTTGACGTTCATCGAGCGCCAGCACCCGAAGGCCATTGCGCTCGGGCTCGAGCGGGTCGAGGCGGTGCGAGTCAGGCTCGGCGTCGTCCCTGCGTGCCCGGTCATCACGGTCGGCGGCACGAACGGCAAGGGCTCGACCTGCGCCATGCTGGAGAGCATCCTGCGCTGCGCGGGGTATCGCACCGGCCTCTACACATCGCCGCACCTGCTGCGCTACAACGAGCGCGTCCGGATCGATTCGCGCGAAGCGCCCGATACATCGCTTTGCGCGGCGTTCGAGGCGGTGGAAGAGGCGCGCGGTGCGACCCCGCTCACTTATTTTGAGTACGGGACCCTGGCCGCTGCGTGGCTGTTCGCGCGCGAGCCGCTCGATGCATGGATCCTCGAAGTCGGCCTCGGCGGACGCCTCGACGCGGTAAACGTGTTCGACGCCGACTGTGCAGTGCTGACCAGCATCGACCTGGACCACATGGATTACCTCGGCCCCACGCGTGAGCACATCGGGCGGGAAAAGGCAGGCATCTTCCGCTCCGGCCGGCCCGCGGTGGTCGCGGATGCGAAACCGCCGCAATCGGTTCTCGAGGCCGCGGCGACCAAGGGGGCGGGCCTGCTGCTGGGTGGCCGCGATTTCGGCTTTTCCGCCGACAAGGCCCAGTGGGTGTACTGGGGCCCCGGCGGCAAGCGCCCGGCGCTGGCCTATCCCGCGCTGCGCGGCCCGATCCAGCTCGTCAACGCCGCTGCTTCGATCGCGGCGCTCGATACGCAGCGTGAACGCCTGCCGGTGGCCATGCAGGACATCCGACGCGGCCTGGCCGAGGTCGAGGTGCCGGGACGGTTCCAGATGCTGCCCGGGCGGCCCAGCGTGATCCTCGACGTCGGGCACAACCCGCAAGCTGCGCGCAATCTCGCCGCAAACCTGGCCGACAGCGGATTCGCGCCCGAGACGCATGCGGTCTTCGGCGCGCTGCGCGACAAGGACATTGCCGGCGTGGTGCGCGCCCTGGCAGGCCGGATCACACGCTGGCATCTCGCCGGCCTCGGGGGGCCGCGCGGGGCGAGCGCAGAGGACCTTGAGCAGATCCTACGCGCCGAGGGCATCAAGGCCCCGGTCGACCTGCATGAGACGCCCGTGGAAGCGTTCGAGGCTGCGCGGGTGCAGGCGGGCGAAACTGATAAAATCGCGGTTTTCGGGTCGTTCCTGACCGTCGCCGCCGTAATGCAACACCTTTCCGCGCGCGGAACTCCCGGAAACCGCTGAGACCATGGCCGAGCGCTCGAACGCTACATCGAAGAAGACGCTGGATGCGGCGCAGGACGTAAGCACGCTGCAAAAGCGCGGCCGGCGCAGGCTCGTCGGCGCAATCGCGCTGGTGCTCCTTGCCGTCATCATCCTGCCCATGGTCTTCGACCCTGAGCCGCGGCCAGCCGCGCCTCTCGTGAGCGTGCGCATCCCGAGCGAGGAGGGCAGCAAGTTCAACCCCAAGGCCGCGGCGAAGCCGGCTGAGCCGGCACCGGTTGCTGCGCCCGTTCCCGAGCCTGCCAAGCCCGCCGTCGAGCCCGTCCCGGAAGCCGCCAAGGTCGAGGACAAGCCGGTTGCCAAGGTTGCCGAGAGGCCCGCGCCCAAACCCGCCGCGAAACCTGCCGAAAAACCTGCTCCGGCAGCCCCGGCCGGCGAGCAGTACATGGTCCAGGTCGGGGCATTCGCCAGTCCCGACAAGGTCAAGGAGATCACCGGCCAGCTGGCCGAAGCGAAGCTGCCGTACTACACGGAGTCTGTCGCCACCGCCAAGGGTGCGGTCACGCGTGTGCGGCTGGGGCCGTTCGCCTCCAAGGAGGCGGCCGAGAAAGGGCGTGAGCGCGCCCAGGCGCTCGGTCTGAATCCCGCCAATCCCGTGGTGAAATGAACTGGCTGGATTACGCCGTCATCGGCGTGCTGGTGATATCCATGGTCTGGAGCGCGCTGCGCGGCGTGGTGCGGGAGATCGTTTCCCTGGGTGGCTGGATCATCGCGTTCCTCGCCGCGAACCTGTTTGCCGGGCCGCTTTCAGCCCACCTCCCGCAGGCCATACCGGGCGAGTCCCTGCGCGTCCTAGCGGCATTCCTCGCGATATTCCTGGTCGCCCTCATCTGTTCAGCCGTGGTCGGAGTCCTGATGTCGAAGCTCGTGAGCGCCGTCGGGCTGGGTGCTACGGACAAGGCCCTCGGCGCCCTGTTCGGGATCGCCCGTGGCACGATCCTGGTGCTCGTCGCGGTGCTTGCCGCGGGCCTGACCATTGCCCCGCGGCAAGCCTGGTGGAAGGAATCCATGAGCGGAGAGCCGCTCAAGCAGGCGGCGCTAGCGCTGAAGCCCTGGTTGCCTGATTCGTTTGCGCAGCGCCTGCGCTATGATTGACCCTTAGCTGCGTCGGAGCAATCCCATGTGTGGAATCCTCGGCATCGTCGCCCGCTCTCCGGTGAACCAGCTGCTCTATGACGGCCTGCTGCTGCTCCAGCATCGCGGGCAGGACGCAGCCGGCATCGCGACCAGCGAGAACAAGACCTTCCACATGCAGAAGGGCAACGGCCAGGTGCGGGACGTCTTCCGCACGCGCAACATGCGGTCGCTCCCCGGCAACATGGGCATCGCGCACTGCCGCTACCCGACGGCGGGCTCGGCCAATAATTCCGCCGAGGCCCAGCCGTTCTACGTGAACTCGCCGTTCGGCATCGTGCTCGGCCACAACGGCAACCTCATCAATTCCGACGAGCTGAAGGAAGAGATGTTCCGCCAGGACCTGCGGCACATCAACACGAGCTCCGACTCGGAGGTGCTGCTCAACGTGCTGGCGCACGAGCTCGAGAAAGGCTCGGTGAAGCTGCGCCTCGACCCGCAGACCATCTTTTCCGCGGTGGCGAACGTGCATCGCCGCTGCAAAGGCGCTTACACGGTGACGGCGATGATCGCGGGCTATGGCGTGCTCGCATTCCGCGACCCCTACGGCATCCGCCCGGCGGTGATCGGGATCAACGAAACCGACGACGGCCCCGAGTACATGGTGGCGTCCGAAAGCGTCGCGATCGATGCGCTTGGCTTCAGGCTGCTGCGCGACATCGAGCCCGGCGAGGCGGTGTTCATCGACGAGGACGGCAATTTCTACAGCCAGCAGTGCGCACCGAAGACGACGCTCAACCCCTGCATCTTCGAGTTCGTGTACCTCGCGAGGCCCGATTCGCTGATCGACGGGGTGTCGGTCTACGAGACCCGCCTCAACATGGGCGAGAAGCTCGCCGAAAAGATTCGCAGGGACTACAAGCACCTCGACATCGACGTGGTGATCCCGATCCCGGATTCCAGCCGCCCGTCGGCCATGCAGCTCGCGCAGGGTCTCGGCGTCGCGTACCGCGAAGGGTTCGTGAAGAACCGCTACATCGGCCGCACCTTCATCATGCCGGGGCAGGCGGTGCGCAGGAAGTCCGTTCGCCAGAAGCTCAACGCGATCGGCATGGAGTTCAAGGGCAAGAACGTAATGCTGGTCGACGACTCGATCGTGCGCGGCACCACCAGCCAGGAGATCGTGCAGATGGCGCGCGAGGCCGGGGCGCGCAGGGTCTACTTTGCCTCCGCGGCGCCGCCGGTGCGCTTTCCGAACGTGTACGGCATCGACATGCCGACGCGCGCCGAGCTCATCGCGGCCCACCGGACCGAGGCCGAGGTCGGCGTCGAGATCGGGGCCGACGCGCTGATCTACCAGGACCTCGACGCGCTCAAGGAGTGCGTGAGAAAGCTCAACCCGAAGCTCACCAGCTTCGAGACCTCCTGTTTCGACGGAAAGTACGTCACCGGCGACGTGACGAGCGACTACCTGCACACCATCGAGGTGCGGCGCGATGCGGCGCGCGATTCGGAGGACGAGTTCGACGGCGCCCAGCTCGACCTCAATTTGGTGGCCACGGGGTAGATGAGTACGTCCAGGCCACGCGGATTCACCACCACGATCCTGCATTCCGATGCCGAGGGCGGCATCGAGCATGGCGCGCTCCACAAGCCGCTGCACCTGTCGGTGGCCTACGGCTACCGCGATGCGCGCGAGCTGGCGGCCGTGTTCCAGGGCACGGCCAAGGGCTACGTTTACGGCCGGCAGGGCAACCCCACCTCGGCTGCCCTCGAGACCAAGGTCACGCACATGGAAGGCGGCATCAGCAGCGTGTGCTTTGCGACCGGAATGGCGGCGATCGGCGCGGCGATGCTCGCGTTGCTGCGCGAGGGGGACCATATCGTTTCCAGCCGCTTCCTGTTCGGCAATACGGTAAGCCTGTTCGGAACGCTGGAAGCGCACGGGATCAATGTCACGTTCGTCGATTCGACGGACGTGCGCAACGTCGAGGCCGCCGTGACGCCGGCGACCCGCCTGGTGTTCGTCGAGACCATCGCCAATCCGAGGACGCAGGTGGCCGACCTCGCGCGCATCGGCGAGTTGTGCAACGCGCGGGGCCTCGTCTATGTCGTCGACAACACCATGACGTCCCCGGCGCTGTTCCAGCCCAGGGCGGTCGGGGCGAGCCTCATCGTCAATTCGCTGACCAAGTACATCGGCGGCCACGGCAACGCGCTGGCCGGCAGCCTCACGGACACTGGGCTATACGACTGGACGCGGTTTCCGAACATTGCCGCGCCCTACAAGTCACAGCCGCCGGCGATGTGGGGGATGCAGCAGATTCGCAAGAAGGGCCTGCGCGACTGGGGGGGCACGCTCGCGGCGACCGATGCCCATCACATCGCGGTTGGGGCGGAGACGCTCGCGCTGCGGATGGCGCGGACCTGCTCCAACGCCCAGGCCGTGGCGGAGCACCTGGCCGCTCATCCGAAAGTGCGCGCGGTGTTCTATCCCGGGCTCGCGGGCCATCCGCAGCATGCGCTCGCCAAGCAATTGTTCCGTGGCTATGGGGGAATACTGTCCTTCGAGCTGGCCGACGGCGTCGACTGCTTCGATTTCCTGAACCGGCTCGAAGTCGTGGTCTCATCGTCCAACCTGGGGGACAACCGCACCCTCGCGATCCCCGTCGCCCACACGATCTTCTGGGAGATGGGGCCGGAGCGCCGCAAGGAGATGGGGATCGCCGAGTCGCTCATCCGCGTATCCATCGGGATTGAGGACGAGGCGGATCTGGTCGGCGATTTCTCGCAGGCGCTGGGGTAGGCGGGGCCTGCGCTACTCCTGCTGCACGCCTGCGTCCTTGATGAGCTTGGCGTACTTGGGGATCTGGGCCTGCATGAAGGCGCGGAACTTCTCCGGCGTGGATCCCGCCGGCTCGTAGACCATGGCGAGGCTGCGCAGGCTTTCCTGCGTGTCGGCTCGCGCGAGCGCCTTGTTGGTCTCCATGCTGAGCCGGGCGACCACGTCCTCCGGCGTGCCGGCCGGCGCGAGCAATCCCCAGTAGCCGACCAGTTCGAAGCCGGGGTAGCCCTGCTCCGCAATCGTGGGGATGTCCGGCACCAGCGGCACGCGCTGCAGTGTCGTAACGCCAAGCGCGCGAAGTTTTGCGGACTTCACGAGGGGCTCGACCGTCGAGAGCACCTCCATGTATGCGCTGACCTGGCCGCCGAGCAGGTCATTGATCGCCGGCGCGCCGCCCTTGTAAGGCACGTGCAGCATCTCGATGCCCGCCATGTTGGAGAAGAGCTGCATCCCAAGGTGATGGCTGGTGCCGTGGCCGGCGGACGCGTAGGGCACCTTGCCGGGCCTGGCTCTCGCATATTCGGCGAATTCCTTAGGGGTTTTCACCGGCAGGTTCGGGTTGACCACCAGCATGAACGGCGTGTACCCGATCACCGCGATAGGCGCGAAGTCCTTCACGGGATCGTACGGCACCTGTTTTCTCAGCATGGGGTTGGTTACGTGGTTGCTGATCGCCCAGAGCAGCGTGTAGCCGTCCTTCGCCGACTTGGCCACGATGTCCGTGCCGATTACGCCGCTGACGCCGGGTTTGTTGTCGACGATCACTGTCTGGCCCATGCTTTCGGTGAGCTTCGCGGCGAGGATGCGGGCCGTGGCGTCGGACGAGCCCCCCGGCGGCCACGGCACCACGAGGCGCACGGGCTTTTCGGGATAGGGCGCGCCGAATCCCGCGCTCGCGCAGAGGGCCAGTGCCGCGGCGACGGCGAGGCGTACTGCGGCGCCCGGCCTCATTCCGGGGCGACGCGCTTGGCGTAAGCCCGCTTGCTCGCGACCTTGCCGTCGCGGAAGTCGAACAGGTCGCAGACCCGCATCGTCACCTGCCTGCCGTCGGGCCCGGGGTAGCTGACCGTGACTTCGGTAAAGCCCTTGTCGCCCAGGATCGCGTAGGTGCGATCCGACGAGGAAATGCCGGGCAGGGCGTCGAAATAGCGCACGATACCCTCGCGGAACGCCGCCTTGCCGCTAAAGCGCTTGCCGTAGACCTCCGGCCCGAAAGCCGACTCGAGCACCACGTCGTCGGTAAGCATGCTGATGATGTCGTCGGGGTCCTTGCGCTTCCACGCATCGAAGAACTTCTGCATGAACGCGTCGTCCACGACGGCCTTACCGGGCGATTCCATTTTCATTTTTCCTTCCTCCTTTGGGTGCGTCGCGCTTCAGGCGGCGCGTTTCGCCGCGGCAGCCAGCAGTCCGAGGTCGGCCAGCAATTGCTGCAGTTTTTTCCGGTCCTCGCCCTCAAGCAGCCGCAGCGGCGAGCGCGGGGCGCCCATCGACTGGCCCATGAGCTCAAGCGCCGTATGCGCGACTCGCACGCCGCCTTTCGCGGTGGCGAAGCTCCACAGCGGGTAGAGCGTGTCGAAATACCGGCGCGCCTCGTCGATCGTGCCGGACTTGATCAGGTTGAAAAGCCTTACGCACACCTCCGGCGCCGAATTCGCCCCGCCCGAAAACCAGCCCGTCGACCCGACCAGCATGGCGTCGAGGATCTGCGGGTCGCGACCGGTCAGCACCGGGATGCGGCCCTTGGTGAGGCGCACCTGGTCGGCGATGCGCGAGACGTCGGGCGCGCTTTCCTTGACCGCAATGACGGTGGGGATCTCGCACAGCGAGGCGAGGAAAGCCGGTGACATGTCTACGCCGGTGGTGCGCGGGTTGTTGTAAAGGACCATGGGCATCGCAGTGGCATCCGCAATCGCCTTGTAATGCGCTGTGAGTTCCGGCTCGGTCAGAGGCCAATATGTCGTGGGCACGACCAGGATGGCGTCGGCACCCGTGTCCTTGGCGTGCAGCGACAGGCGGATCGCTTCGGCGCTGTTCATCGAGCCCGTGCCGACGATTACGGGCACTCGGCCCGCCGTGTAGCGCACGGCGGCTTCGGCGATCGTCTTGCGTTCCGCTTCGTTGAACTGCCCGATCGCGCCCGTGCTGCCGAATACCGTGATACTTACGATGCCGGCGTCGATGGCGCGGTTGATGTGCGCCTCGAGTTTCTCGGGCGCAACGCCGCCCTTCGCATCGGTGGGCGTCACCGAAAACAGGTGCACGCCGGAAAAATCGATTCTTTTGGCCATGCTGGTTTCCCCCTCGTTGGTTGCAGCCTACTGGACCTTGATGCCGGCGGCCTTGATGATCGGCGCCCACTTCTCGATTTCGGTCCTGATCTTCTCGCTGAACTGTTCCGGTGTCGAGCCGGCCGGGGTGGCGCCGAGGTCGGCGAGTTTCTGCACGACCTCCGGCTGGCGGATGAATTTCACCGACTCTTCGTTCAGCCGGTGGATGATCGCCGGCGGGGTCCCCGCGGGCACCGACAACCCGAACCAGGAAACGACCTCGTAGCCGGTCACGCCGGACTCGTCCATCGTCGGCAGGTCGGCGTAGGCCGGCACGCGCTGCAGCGAAGTCACCGCCAGGCCGCGCAGGCGGCCCGCCTTGACGTGCGGGCCGATCGACGACGTGTTGTCGATCATCCAGTGCATGCCCTGGCCCGCGATCAGGTCCACCAGCGC
This sequence comes from Pseudomonadota bacterium, assembly GCA_031408275.1. Lineage (GTDB taxonomy): Bacteria > Pseudomonadota > Gammaproteobacteria > Burkholderiales > SG8-39 > SZAS-79. The sequence goes on along the minus strand of JANNWA010000335.1, from coordinate 384 downwards.
GGGCGCGCTGCCCTTGTACTGGATTGCGACCACGTCGATCTTGGTCATGAACTTGAACAGCTCGCCCGCGAGATGCTGCGAGGTGCCGCTGCCGGTGGATGCGTAGTTGTATTTACCCGGGCTGGCGCGCATGAGTACGATGAGCTGCTGCACGTTGTTCGCAGGCACCGAGGGATGGACCGCGAGGAGGTTCGGCACGTTGGACAGGTGGGAGACGGCGGCGAAATCCTTGAGCGGATCGTACGAGAGGTTGGGATACAGGCTCGGCGCGACGCCCTGGCCGGCCAGCGTGGCGATCAGGATCGTGTAGCCGTCGGGTCTGGACTTGGCAACCGACTCCGTCGCGATCGTGGTGCCGGCGCCGGGCCGGTTTTCGACCACGAA
>JANNWA010000334.1:0-7401 GCA_031408275.1 Pseudomonadota bacterium | reverse complement strand
CCGCAAGCTGCACCGCGCCAAGGATCGCGAACGCCGTCGCATAGCTCTCCGGCGCGTACCTGCCCCCCTCCGACGGAAACGCCCGCAGCAGCATCCCCGTGCCGATCTGCACGACGAACGCATACATGAACATGGAGACATTCAGCGCTGTGTTCAACCGCCCCGTGACTGCAACCGCGAAGTGCCGCGACAGGATCGCGTAGCAGAGCACCGGGCCGACTGCACCGAAGGCATACAGGAGCAGGAGCGCGAGCTTGGGCAGGCCGGGCGCGTAGGCGAGGGCGAAGAAGGCCGCCACCGCGACCGCGGCGCCACCCTTGAGCAGCGTGAGCCGCGGCACCCCGCGTTCGGCCAACCGGTCGGCACCCTGCCCGAAAAAAATCGAAGCCGCCGCATAGGTTAGAGCTGCCCACATGAGCCATTGCGCGGCGGTTCCGCGCGAGAGGTCCTGAGTATCCATGAGCCAGGGCACGAGCCATAGCCCGAACAGCGCCTGGTAGGTGCCTTGCATCACGATCATCGGCATGCCGATGCGCCAGAAGGAGGGAGACCTGAAAATCGAGGCGATCCTGCCCATCTGCTCGGCCCAGAGCTCACTCGCGCCCGGAACGGGTTTCTCCGGCACGAGAAAAAACATGCATGCGGCCACGGCTGCCGTGATCGCCGCGAGCCCGCCGAACATTGCGCGCCAGCCGATCAGGCTGGCCGCGTACTCCACCGGGGTGGTGGCGGCGACCGCGCCGAGCGCCCCGATCGCCATCGTCCAGCCGTTTAGCGTCGCCATGCGATCGAGCGGAAACCACATCGAGAACGCCTTCATCGATCCCATCAGGCAGGCCGAGGCGCCGATGCCGATGAGCGCCCGGCCCAGCACCAGCGGCCCGAGCCCGTCGGCGAACCCGTAGACACCCGCGCCCGCCGCCGCGCTGAGCAGCAGGCCGGCGGTCACGCGCCGCGGGCCGTAGCGGTCTAGAAACACCCCTACCGGGATCTGCATCGCCGCGAATGCCAGGAAGTACGCGCTCGTGAGCAGGCCGAGGTCGGCGGACGAGAGCGAGAACTCCCCGGCGAGGTCCTTGGAAATGACCGCGTTGACGTTGCGGAACATGAACGACAGGAAGAACCCGGCCGCGAACGGTGCGAATACGAGGGCGAGCAACCGGGCGGGCAGGGGGGCGTTCACCCCGTGATTCTAGGGGGGTTATTCGGTCGCGGCGGTCTGCGATGCGGAACCCTTGTCCCAGAACACGATGCGGGCGTGCAGCAGGCGGATCGACAGGCTGCCGGCCACGCCCAGCGCGGCGAGGCTGATGAGCGCAGCGAACATGGTGTTGGTCTCGAGGTTCACGGCCGCGGCGCTGATGAGGTGGCCGAGGCCTTTCGTGGAGGAGACGAACTCCGCCACGACCGCGCCGATCAGCCCGAGCACCACGGCGATCTGCAGGCCGGCGAAGATATGCCCGGCGGCCGACGGGATCTTGATGCGCGTGAGGATGTGCCAGGGCGAGGCCGAGAAAGCGTGCATGAGGTCGATGAGCGCCGGGTTGGTCTGCTTCAGGCCCACCGCGGTGTTGATGAACATCGGGAAGAAGCACACCAGCGCGACCATCACCACCTTGGACTCGAGCCCGAAGCCGAACCAGACGATGATCAGCGGGGCGAGCGCTACCTTGGGCATCGACTGCAGCGCCACCACGTAGGGCAGGAGCGTCTGCTCGACGGCGCGTGATTCGGCGAAGAGGCACCCAAGCAGGAAGGCCAGGGTACAGCCGAGGGCATACCCGAACACCATCGACTGCAGCGTGAAGAAGAAGTGCTTCCAGAACAGGCCCTCGATGTAGCCGCGCTGCAGCGCTTCGAGCACCGAGTAGGGCGTCGGCAGGATGAAATTCGGCACCTTGAAGACGCGGATCGCCGCGTCCCAGAGCGCGATGAGCACGATGAACGCAAGGAGCGGGTACAGGAAGGTCTTGATCCGGTCGCTCATGGCCGCATCCTCATTCGAACTTCACCAGGTCGGTGAACAGCGCGCGGAGAGCGTTACAGTGCTCGGCGAAAGGCTTTTCGGCCATGGTCTCGAGCGTGCGTGGCCGCGGCAGGCCGACCTCGAACTCCTTGATGGTGCGTCCGGGCCGGGCCGACAGCACCACGATGCGGTCGGAAAGGAATACCGCCTCGGGGATTGAGTGCGTGATGAACATGACCGACTTCCCGGCCGCCATCCAGATGCGCTGCAGTTCCATCATCATGTGCTCGCGCGTCATGGCGTCGAGCGCCGCGAAGGGCTCGTCCATCAGCAGGAGCGCCGGGTCGTGGATCAGGCCGCGCGCGATGCCAACCCGCTGCTGCATGCCGCCGGACAACTCGCCGGGATAGTGGCTCGCGAACTTGTCGAGCCCCACCAGCTTCAGCAGTTCCATCGCCTTGGTGCGGCCGGCCCCGAGATCGAGGCCGAGCGTGCGTATGGGGAGCAGCACATTGTCGAGCGTGGTCTGCCAGGGCAGCAGCGTGGGCTGCTGGAACACGATCCCCACGTCCGGGCGCGGCCCGTTGATCGGCACACCACGCAGGGAGACCGAGCCGCCGGACGGCTTGAGCAGGCCCGAAACAACCTTGAGCAGGGTGGATTTTCCGCACCCGGAAGGCCCGAGCACGGAGAGGAACTCGCCCTGGCCGAGGGTGGCGCTGAGGCCTTCCAGCGCCTTGACCGGGCCGCGCGATGACGTGTAGGTGACCGCCAGGTTTTCGGCGTGGAAAATCGCTGCGCCCATCAAGGGCGCCTTGTCGGGGTAGTCACTGCGGCTGGATGCCCAGTTGCCTGGCGAGCGCGCCGAAGCGCTCGATGTCCTTCCGAATGGCCGCCGCGAACTGCTCGGGCGTGGTGCCCATCGGCTCGAGGCTGCGCGCGGCGAATTCCTTCCTGCCGTCCGCGCTCTGCACATACTTTGCCGTCTCCGCCTGGATGCGGTCGACGATTGCCTTGGGCGTGCCGGCCGGCGCCACGAGGCCGTACCAGAAGGACGAGTCGAAATTGCCCAGCCCCACCGCGGCGCCCGCGACCGACAACAGGGGCACGCCGGGCATGGACTGCGTCGGCGTGGTCACGCCGTAAGCCTTCAGCTTGCCGGAGTTGACCAGCGGCGTCGAAGCGCCCGGATTGTCGAGGAACAGCGACACCTGGTTGCCGATGAGGTCCGGATACGTCTGCGAAGCGCCCTTGTAGTTGATGTCCGCCATCGAGGTTCCCGTCAGCGCCTTGAGTTGCAGCGAGAGGAGGTACCCGATCGTGGAGGTGCCGACATTGGCGAAGTTCAGCTTGCCGGGATTCGCTTTCGCGTAGGCGACGACTTCGGCGATGGTGTTTGCGGGCAGTGCCGGGCTGCCCAGCAGCACGAACGAAGTGTTGCCGATCATGGTGATCGGCGCGAAGCTCTTGAGCGGGTCGTAGGGCACGTTCTTCTGCAACACGAGTGCGCCCGGGTGGGTGCTGGAGGTCGCAATGCCGATCGTGTAGCCATCCGGCGCGGCTTTGGCCACGGCGTCCGACCCTATCGTGCCGCCCGCACCGCCGCGGTTCTCGACCACGACCGGTTGCCCGAGCGCGTCTGCCAGCTTGGCGGCCACCGAGCGCGCGGTGAGGTCGGTGCCGCCCCCGGGCGGGAACGGCACCACGAGTTTCAGCGCATGGGTGGGCCAGGCCTGTGCATGGGCCGCGCCGATCGACGCTGCCAGCAGGATGGCGGGAAGGATCCGCTTCATTTCTTCACCTCGGGGTACATGACGGCGTCGCCGTGCCGGTACATTTCTTCCATCTCAGGTTTCGAAATGCGGTCGACCGTGGTGCCGCGGATCGCCGCGAGCTGCTCGGCGAGGATGTTGCGCTTCACTTCGGCGGCGAGGATGTTGACGCGCCCGTAGCATTCCGAAACGTTGCGGCCGAGAACGGTGATGCCGTGGCGCTTCATCAGGATGCAGTTGGTGTCCGCGATGAAGGTCTTGATCGGCGCCACGTCCTCCTCGACGTTGATGTGCGCCGGCAGGAAGTGCACCGGCTTTTGCATCAGGTACGAAAAGGTGAGGCCGACCGGGCGGAACTCCTCTACGCCCGCGGCCAGGTACGCAATGGTCTCGTCGTGGTGCAGGTGGATCACGCAATTGATGTCGGGGCGCAGGCGCAGCATCTCGCGGTTCATCTGGTGGCCGACGGTGGTGGCCCGGTCGCCGTGCAGGATCCGGCCGCAGGGCACGTCAGTGATCACTACGTCGTCGACGCTCATTTCCTCGAGCGACACGCCCTGGCATTTCACGTAACACACGCCCTGCGGGTAGTCCGGGTGGGGCGCGCGCATCACCATGTTGCCGACGGCCGCCTGCACGTACCCGCGCGCGGCGAGGCGGTGCGCGTAGAGGACGTACTGTTCGGCGAACTTGCGGTCGAACCTGACCGCGGGATCCGGGGCGAGCTGGTTCACCTGATAGCGGGGCTCGGGGGCGTTCATCGGTCCTCCTGTTTTCAGGGCAGCTTCTTCGCATCGGCCAGCACGGCGGCCGGGTCGAAGTTGTTGATCGCCGGGACAAGCGCGTTCGTGTAGAGCGTGTTCAGGTCGATCGCGGTGGTCTGGATCTGCCCGCCGTCGGCCATCACCTGAACCATGTTCTTCCACGCGCCGGCCGGGTACTCTCCCCAGCGCGGCACTTCACCCTTGGGGAAGGCAAGGTACTTGTCGTAGCGTGCGTTCAGCAGGGTCACGCTGTCGGCAAGGATCTTTGCCTCGTTGGCGCCCGGCGGCTTCAGCGAGGGGTCTTCCTTCCAGGCGGCCCTCACGCATCCCGGGCGGTTCACGTTGCAGGCCAGCGTTGCCTTGGCCAGCGCCCGCCCGAAGGCCGCGAGCAGCCTGGGATTGGCGCGGATCGTGTCCTCGTGCGCAATGATTCCGTTCGAGAACAGGTCCAGGTATTTCTGCGGCATCTTCAGGCGGCGCAGCGCCGTGCCCTGGGTTTCGAGCTGGGTGTGCATAGTCTCGAACAGGTTGAGCGCGTCCACCCGGCCGTCCTTGAGGGCGAGGAAGGCAGGCGCCCCGAGGCCCGTGGGCACGAGCTCCAGGTCGCGCCCCACTTCCAGTCCCATCTCCTTGAACATCGCGCGCGTGAGCGGGATGTTCCCGAAGGTGAGCGCGCCAACGGCAATCTTCTTGCCCTTGAGGTCGGCGAGGGTCTTCGCTGGCGAGCCCGCAAGCACGGCGAACTCCCATACGTTTTCGCGGATGACGTTGTAGACGAACTTGAGCGGCAGCGGGTCCTTGCCGGGCTGGCGCGAGATCACCAGCGGATCGGGGTTCGGGAACCCGACGGTTACGCGCTTGGCGACGATCTGCGGGAGCAGGACGGCGGTGCCGTTGAAGACCACGGTCTCGACCTCGATGCCTTCCTCCGCCAGGTAGCCGAGGTGCCTGGCCACCAGCAACTGGCCGTTGACGACCGTGAGGGGGCTGACCAGGCCGAACACGATTTTCTGCTGCGCGCCGGCTGCCGCGCACCACAGCCCGAGGGCCAGCAGCAGGAGGCGCAATTTCATTGCGCCGCCTTGGCGCGCGCGACGATCGCGGCGCTGTCGAACCGGTTCATTTCGGGCACCAGAGCGTTCGTGTAGCAGGACTCGACCGGGATGTCCTTGGTCGTGAGCTGGCCGCCCTCGAACAGCGCGACGGCGAAATCCTTCCAGGCCTGCGCGGGGAACTCGCCCCAGCGGCGCTGCTTCTGGTCGTCGAAGTCGAGGTACTTGTCGAAGCGGGCGTCCATGATCTTTACCGCATTGCGGATGTTGGCGGCTTCGTCGCCGCTGGTGGGCTTCTGGTTCGGGTACAGCGCCCAGAAAGCCTTTACGCAGGCCGCCCGGTTCACCTCGCAGAACACCGAGGCCTTCGCCATCGCCCGGCCGAACCCGACGTAGGTCTTCGGGTCGTCGCGAATCGAATCCTCGTGCGCGACGAACCCGTTGGAAAAGAGGTCTTTGTACTTCTTCGGCATGGCCAGGCGCCGGATCGCGGTGCCTTGCACTTCGAGCGTTGCGTGCTGCGAATCGAACAGGTTGAGCGCATCGACCTTCTTTTCGCGGAAGGCGAGGAAGGCGGGCGCGCCTACGCCGACCGGCACCAGCTCGGGCTCGAAACCGAGTTCCTTGAACATCGCTTTGGTGATGGGGATATTGCCGAAGGTGAGGGCGCCGACGCCGATCTTCTTGCCCTTGAGGTCCTTGAGCTCCTTGATGGGGGAGTCGGCCGGCACGACGAACTCCCAGGCCGATTCGCGCGTGGCGTTGTAGAAATACTTGATCGGCAGGGGATCCTTGCCCGGCTGGCGCGAGATCATGAGCACGTCCGGGTTGGGATAGCCTACGTGAACCCGCTTGGCGGTCATCTGCGGCAGCAGGGTGCCGGTGCCGTTGAATTCCACGATCTCCACGTCGAGCCCTTCCTCCTTGAAGAACCCCAGGCCCTTGGCGGCCACGATGATGCCAAGTGACAGCGTGACTGAAGTGACGGTGCCGAAAACCACCTTGGTCTGCGCTTGGGCCTGACCCGCACAGAACGCAATCGAAAGCGCCGTGGTTGCGGCAAGCGCGAAACGCGTGGAAATCGAACGATTCATGAGTGGCTCCAACGAAAATACGATGTTGCTGACGACGCAAGAACCGGACCAGCGGCCGGCGCCTGCCCTATGCGGCGAATGCCGCCGGCGCAGTGTACCCGGCGTACTCCTGTTCGAGGATCCGGGCCAGGCCGATGGTGGTCAGGTCGCCGAGGTACGGGCCCACGATCTGGACCGATATCGGCAGGCCTTCGGGCGTGCGTCCGATCGGCGCTACCGTTGCCGGCAGGTAGCTGACAGTGGCGATGCCCTGCCACACGCCTTGCGCATTGTAGGGCACCTCTCTGACGTAGATTTCGAGCTTTCGGGCCTAGCGTGCGACGGATTCGTCGATTGGAAAAGCCGGCACGGGCGTGCCCGGTATGAGCAGCAGGTCGTGGTCCGCGAAGTATCCGGCCCACGCCGCGCGCAGGTGCATGCGCGCCTCGTGCGCAGCGCACCAGTCGCGGTGGTATTGGGCAAGGCCGCGCGCGGCGAGCGCCGGCGGAGTCATGTCGTCCGCGGCGTATTTCGCCGCCTCGGCCAGTGTCTGCTGGAATGCGGCGTCGTTCATGCGCGCCGCCGTAACGCCGCGCACGAAGCGCATGAACATGGCCTGGTGCGTCTGAGCATCCATGGGCAGGGCGGCGCTCGTCACCTTCGCGCCTTTCTTGCGCAGCCACCCGGCAAGCGTTTCGAGCCCGTTGCGCACGGAATTGGCCAGCGGGCTGATCTCGATGTCGGTGAGCAAACCGATGCGCAGGCCTTTGATGG
>JANNWA010000333.1:0-1635 GCA_031408275.1 Pseudomonadota bacterium | reverse complement strand
AGCAGCACAGGCGTGCCGCGCGACAGGTCGATGATGGTCGATTCGATCCCCACGCCGCAGGCGCCGCCGTCGAGCACCATGTCGACGTCCGTCCCCAGGTCTTCGCGCACGTGCTGCGCGGTCGTGGGCGATACGCGCCCGAAGCGATTGGCGGACGGAGCGGCCAATCCGCCACCAAAGGCTTCGAGTACCTCGCGCGCAAGCGGATGCACCGGCACGCGCAGGCCCACGCTGTCCTGCCCGCCGGTGACGAAATCGCCTACGCTTGCGGCCCGCTTGAGGACCAGCGTGAGCGGGCCCGGCCAGAACTTCGCGGCCAGCCTGCGCGCGGCGTCGGGCACCTCGCGCGCCCACGCAAAGGCCACGTCCGCGTCCGCGAAATGCACGATCACCGGATGGTCCCCCGGTCGGCCCTTGACCGCATACAGGCGCGCCATCGCGGCGGCGTTCGAGGCGTCCGCCCCGAGGCCGTAGACGGTTTCGGTGGGAAAGGCGACCAGCCCGCCGGCCTTCAGGAGGTCGGTCGCGCGCTGGACGTCGGGGTTCACGCCTTGGGCAGCACCGCGGCGCGAACCGCGTCGGACTGCTTCTTGCGGAAGTCGGCGAGCTTTTTCGCGAGCTTCGCATCAGACAAGGCGAGGATCGAGACCGCGAACAGGGCGGCATTCGCCGAACCCGCATCGCCGATCGCGAGCGTCGCCACCGGGATGCCCTTGGGCATCTGCACCGTGGACAGAAGCGAATCCATGCCGTTGAGGTGCTTGGAGGGCATCGGCACGCCGAGCACCGGCAGGGTCGTGTGCGAGGCCACAACGCCCGCGAGGTGCGCCGCACCGCCCGCGCCCGCGATGATGCACTTGATGCCGCGCCCGGGCGCGGCCTTGACGAACTGCTCGACGAGATCCGGCGTGCGGTGCGCGGACATCGCGCGCGCGTCGTAGGCGACGCCGAATTCGTCCAGCATCTTTGCGGCGTGCTTCATCACCTCCCAGTCGGAGGTGGAGCCCATCAGGATGCCTACCTGGGGTTTGGTTGCCTTTGCCATGATCGAATCCGTTCTGCTTCTCAGGAAAGTTTCTGGCCGGTGAGCCGCTCCAGCGCCTCACGGTATTTTTCGGACGTCTTCGCCAGCACCTCGGCCGGGAGCTTCGGCGCGGGCGGCTTCTTGTCCCAGGTCAGCGTCTCGAGGTAGTCGCGCACGAACTGCTTGTCGAACGACGGCGGGCTGATGCCGACCTTGTATTCGCTGGCGGGCCAGAAGCGCGAGGAGTCGGCGGTCAGCACCTCGTCGATCAGCACGAGGGTGTTCTTGTCATCCAGCCCGAACTCGAACTTGGTGTCGGCGATGATGATGCCCTTGGTGGCCGCGAAGTCGGCAGCCTCCTTGTAGAGCCTGAGGCTGACTTCCCTAACCTTTGCGGCCAGCTCCCCGCCGATGGTTTTGGCCATCTGCTCGAACGAAATATTCTCGTCGTGGTCGCCCATCTCGGCCTTGGTGGCCGGGGTGAAAATGGGTTCTGCGAGCTTGGCCGCCTGCGGCAATCCTTTCGGCAGCTGGATGCCGCACACCGCGCCGGTCTGCTGGTAGTCCTTCCAGCCGGACCCGATGATGTAGCCGCGCACCACCGCCTCGAT
>JANNWA010000332.1:0-2520 GCA_031408275.1 Pseudomonadota bacterium | reverse complement strand
TCGCCGGGCACGCGATCCTCAAGACGTACTGCGACTACGATCCCGCGCGCCTCACCTCGCTCTCGTTGCGCTTTTCGTCGCCGGTGTTTCCCGGGGAGACCATCCGCACCGAGATGTGGCGTGAAGGAAACCGGGTGCAGTTCCGCGCCAAGTCCGTGCAGCGCGACATCGTCGTCCTCTCGCACGGGACGGCCGAGATCGGCTAGGAATCCCGGCAATCCTTGACTTTAGTATAAGGAAATGACCGTCTGGGGCGGCTCTCAGGTGAATCGGCATTCTATTTCAGGCAATTAACTCCCGGCCGGAAAATGAAACACAAGACACTGATCACCGTCGCAGCCGCAGTCGCGCTGCTGGCTTTCGTGCTCGGCATGCTGGTTTACAAGAGCGAAAAGGTCGACCCGCCCGCGCAGGCGACGGAGAAGAACCGCGTGAATCTTGTGCGGATGCACTCACCCGCACTCGGCAAGTCCGACGCCCCGGTCGTGATCGTCGAGTTCCTCGACCCCGCCTGCGAGACATGCGCCAAGTTCTACCCCCTGGTCAAGAAGATGATGGCGGCGAATCCGGACAGGATTCGCCTCGTGCTGCGCTACGCGCCCTTCCACAAAGGTTCGGACAAGGTGGTGGCGCTGCTCGAGGCGGCACGCAAGCAAGGCAAGTTCTGGCCTGCGCTGGAGGCGCTCCTGGCGACGCAGGCGGACTGGGCGCCGCGCCATACCGCGCAAGTGGAACTCGCCTGGAAGCACCTCGAAGGCCTCGGCCTGGACTTCGCGCAGATGCGGGTCGACATGGATGCACCCGGCATCGCCCAGGTGATCGCGCAGGACCTCGCGGACGGACGGGCCCTCGATGTCACTATGACGCCGGAATTTTTTGTGAACGGCCAGCCGCTGCCGAGCTTTGGCTATGAACAACTGAGACGGCTGGTGGACGAGGCGCTTGCTGCCGCACCGCGCTAGCGCGCAATCCTGAAAGGAAGGCACTGTGAACATCGAACACTTCATGCGCGGCTACAAGGCCGCCTGGGAGGCCAAGGACGCCTCCATGTTCTGCGCCCTCTTCACCACCGACGGCGAATACCACAACACCCCGTTCGCCGTGCAGCGCGGCCACGCCCAGCTCGCCGAATACTGGCAGCGGATCAAGCTGCAGGACGACATCACCCTCACCTACGAGGTGCTCGCTTCCACGCCCACGAGCGGCATCGCGCACTGGCACGTCACGTACCAGGTGGCCTCCGAAGAACTCTTCCAGGTCTGGGCGAAATCCACCGGCACCAACCTGGTGGCGCGCAAACCCGGCGACCCGCTGCCGCGCATGATCCTCGACGGCGTGCTGGACGCGAAATTCGAGGGCGGGTTGTGCCGCGAATGCCGCCTCTGGTGGCACAGCCTGCCGGTGGCGCATTGACCCGATTCTGCGGCGCCGCGATTACAATAGCGCCATGACCAGTCGCAAAGAACTCGAAGAATCCCTCGCCAAGGCCAAGGCGGCGTACCTCAAGGCCGTCGCCAACCTCGACGCGTCCTCCACGCGCATGACCGCCCTCGCCGCACGCAACAAGGCGGCGGATGCGCTGGCGGACGCCGGGCTCAACACCACGCATCCCGGAAGCGAGCGCCGCAAACTCGGCGAGGAGCGCCGCAAGGCAGTGTCCGACTGGGCCAGGGCAGTGGAGGACCGCCGCAAGGCGCTCTACGACCGGCGCAACCCCGGCGCGGACCTCGCCAAGGCCGAAGCCGACCTGAAAAAGGCCGACGAAGACCTGCGCCGCGCCACCGAAGTCCTCGAGCAGCTCGAGCGCGAGCCGGGCCGGGACTGACGCCTTTCGCCCTTGCGCCGCCGCCAGCGGCGGCGGCCGAACACCTGCGCACCGGCCGGCGCACGGTGATCCTCGCGTTGTCACCCAGCCCGGGCAGTCTGTCCGGGGACATCCGCCCCATGTACTTCGCCTGCTGCTACCTCGTGGAAGCGCGGCGGTTCGACTACATCGACCCGCGCAGCAAGAAGGACGTGGCACGGCTGGTGGCACGGCTCAGGGACGCGACCGAGGTCGTCACTTTCAACGGGGCGGCGATCGGCTTGCGCGTGCTGCGCGAACACCACGGGCTCACCGGCACAGTCCCCGCGACAGGCCGGCACACCGACCTTGCCACCATGCCGGGCGTGATGCTGCCTGCACAGGACCCCGGCGTATTTGCCCACGACCCGGAAAACCGCCGGCACGCTCGCCAGGCCTGCCAGGCCGAGGCCCGCCGGATCCACCGGCTCTGGAGCATGCACAGGGCGGGCCTCGCGGGCTAGACAAGAAGAGGGGCTCCGCCCCTCCTCAGGACCTCCCCGGGCCGTACAATTGCGGTCTTGCCGATCCGGCCGCAGAGCCCGGACCCGAAACTACCAGGAGGACACAATGAACAAGATGCTGATCCGCACCGCTGCGGGCGTTGCCGCAACCGTCGCCGCGCTCGCCATGCTGCCGGGCCAGGTAGCCGCGCAAGCCTTCCCGGCGAAACCCAT
>JANNWA010000331.1:0-3597 GCA_031408275.1 Pseudomonadota bacterium | reverse complement strand
ACCTACCTGACCGGGGGCAGCAAGGACGTCGAGGCATCAACCGGATGGCGGGCCACACCTTCGTCGGGCGGGACGACCGGACGCACCTGCGCCTCTCCCGGGCCCATCCTTTCAGCTGCCGGGTCCGTGACACGGCCGGCGAGCGCAGGCTCGAAGGCCACGACCGTGGCTTCCGGGTGAGCGTGACCGGGACGGGGGGCAAGCCGCTGGAACTGATGCTGTTGAAGGCGGAACTCCCCGCCAACACCGGGCCCGGCCTCGCGGAGCGGCTGCGCCTCAGTCTCCACGCACCACGGCAGGCGAGGCCGGCAACCGTCGCCGAGGTCGCCGCAACGGCTGACCGGATCGAGCTGCGCTCCGACGGCGTTGAAGCCGCTTGTGTGCGTTCCGGGGCATTTACAATGCCGATGGGTCCCTGACACGGTTGAAACCTACCCACGTACCGCGCTACGCTATACGGGATCGTCTTCCGTCCGACTCGTCCCGTGCGCCTCCATCCAGGCGTCTCCCGTTCGAACCGACACGCCTGCCGATCAGGTGTCAGGACTTCTGGTTCGCGGGCTGCCGTTACTCGGCTCTCTAGATCCTGTCTATTCCTGTCATTTTCGAGTCCAAAAATCCTTTCATAGAGAGATGAGCTACATGGCCAAGATTTACGTGGGCAACCTGCCCTTTACTGCTACTGAAGATCAGGTCCGCGCGCTGTTTTCGGAGCACGGCACCGTCGAGTCGGTTGCCCTTCCGATGGATCGTGAGACCAACCGCCCGCGCGGCTTCGGTTTCGTCGAAATGAGCACGGCGGATGCCGCGCGCGCCATCCAGGCCGTCAACGGCAAGGAACTCGGCGGTCGTTCACTGCGCGTGAACGAAGCCCAGGACAAGCCCCGCGGCGGTGGCGGCGGCGGTGGCGGCGGCTATCGCGGCGGTAGCGGCGGTGGTGGCGGCGGCGGCTACGGCGGCGGCGGCGGCGGCTATGGCGGCGGCGGCGGCGGCGGCGGCGGTCGCTGGTAAGCAGCGCTCCGCAGGCTGGCGAACGCCAGCCTTCGCGATGACGGGCCGCACCGGGAACGGCGTCTGATCGACGCCGGCCCCGGGTGGTTCGTCGCGACGGCGGACGTCCCCCCAGGGGGCGTCCGCCGTGTTCCTCAAACCTTCACGCGCACCCGTCCCGTGTAGTCGCGCTTGCCGATCGGCAGGCCCTTCCAGCGCAGGATGTCGTACGCCGTGGTGGCGTGGAAATAGAAGTTCGGCTGCGAGAACGACAGCAGGAACTCCTCGGCGGTGAAGTCCATCCGGCGTTCACCGAATTCGAAGCGCATGTCGCGCCCGATCAATGATTCCAGTTCCGCGGGCTCCACGGCCTTCAGCAGCGTGATCGCTGCGTCGACGCGTTCCTTCAGGCCGGCAAAGCTGTCGGGCGACGGGCCGGTGTCGGGCGCGAACAGGCCCTTGCGCACGCCCTCGATCGCGCCGGCCGAATGCAGGGCCGCCGACTTCACCTGGTAGGCGAACGGCAGCATGTCGGGCGCGAGGCGCGCCTGGATCAGTTCGGCCGGTTCGAGGCCGTTCTCGGCGCAGTGCGCCTCGGCCTTGCCGATCAGACGTGACAGGGAAGCCAGGATCTGCAGGTAGCTGGGGATCGTGGCGGCATGCAGGGTCAGCGCCATGGTGGGCCTCTTCGCAGTGTCGTGGGGGGAGGCGGAGCATGCCGAATCCCGCCGCGCGGCGCCATTCGGAGGCGGTGTCGTGAGGCATACTTCCGGCGTGAGTACCGGTTCCGGCGAGCTCAGCCTCGATCACGTCGACAAGCGCTATCCCGGCGGCCTGCTGGCGCTGCAGGACGTGAGCCTGCGCGTCGCGGCGGGCGAATTCATCACGCTGCTCGGGCCGTCGGGCTGCGGCAAGAGCACGGTGCTGCGGCTGGTCGCGGGCCTCGAGCGGGCCGATGCCGGCGAGGTGCTCGCGCCGGCGCTGCGCGCCGAGTCGGGGGCCTCCACCTCCTTCGTCTTCCAGGAACCGACGCTGATGCCCTGGGCCAGCGTGTTCGACAACACCTGGCTGCCGCTGCGCCTCGCCGGTCTCTCGCGGCGCGAGGCCGAACCGCGGGTGCGCGAGATGCTCGCCGGCGTCGGTCTCGCAGACTTCGCCGAGGCGTTCCCGGCCGAGCTCTCGGGCGGCATGAAGATGCGCGCGTCGATCGCCCGCGCGCTGGTGACGCGCCCGCGCGTGCTGCTGATGGACGAGCCGTTCGCCGCGCTCGACGAGATCACGCGCAATCGCCTCAATGCGGACCTGCTCGCGCTGTGGTCCGCGCAGCAGCTGTCGGTGCTGTTCGTCACCCACAGCGTCTACGAGGCGGTGTTCCTCAGCCAGCGCGTGCTGGTGATGGGTGCGCGGCCGGGGCGGGTGGTCGCCGAGGTGGAGGTCGCGGCGCCGTCGCCCCGTGACGCGTCGTTCCGCGGCACCGAGACGTTCCTGTCGACCTGCCGCAGGCTGTCGGCCGCGCTCGAGGCGACGCAGGCCCAGGCCGCTTGAGCGCGCGCCGCTGGCTGCCGGTCGCGACCCTGCTGGGGCTGCTGGTCGGCTGGGAGCTGCTGGTGCGGATCGCGCAGATCCCGCGCTACACGCTGCCCGCGCCATCGCTGGTCGCGCAGACGCTATGGCTGAACTTCGATTCGCTCGCCGGCAGCTGGTGGTTCACGCTCAAGATCACCTTCGGCGCGCTGGCGCTCGGCTGCGTCGGCGGCATCCTGATCGCCGCGGTGTTCGCGCTGTCGCGCCGCGTCGAGGCGGCGCTGTTCCCGGTGGCAGTGGTGTTGCAGGTGACGCCGCTGGTGGCGATCGCGCCGCTGATCCTGATCTATGTCGAGAGCACGACCGCGGCGCTGCTGCTGTGCGCGTGGATCGTCGCGTTCTTCCCGATCCTGTCGAACACGCTGCTCGGGCTGCGCGCGGCGGACGCGAACCTGCGCGACCTGTTCCGCATCTATCGGGCCACCCCTTGGCAGCGACTGCGGCTGCTGCTGATGCCGACCGCCCTGCCGTATTTCGTCGGCGGGCTGAAGATCTCGGGCGGGCTCAGCCTGGTCGGCGCGGTCACGGCCGAGATGGTCGCCGGCGCCGCCGGCCGCGACACCGGGCTCGCCTCGCGGATCCTCGAGGCGAGCTTCCGGACCGAGACGCCGAAGATGTTCGCCGCGCTCGCGCTGCTGGTGCTGACCGGCATGATGATCTTCGCCGGGTTCAACCTGCTGTCGCGGCGGCTGCTCGGCCGATGGCACGCGAGCGAGCGTCCCTGACATCCCTCGTTTGATCGACGTCCCGTCGATCTGGAGACTGACGATGCGCAAGTTCGGATGGATCCTGGTGGCGCTGGCCGGCCTCGGCGTGGGCGCCGGGCAGGCGCAGACCCCGTCGCAGGCCACGCCCCCGGGTCAGGCGAGGCCCCGGGCCGCGGCGCCGGACAAGGTCACGTTCGCGACCAACTGGAAGGCGCAGGCGGCGCACGGCGGCTTCTACCAGGCGCTCGCCGACGGCACCTACCGC
Source organism: Pseudomonadota bacterium (assembly GCA_031408275.1). Lineage (GTDB taxonomy): Bacteria > Pseudomonadota > Gammaproteobacteria > Burkholderiales > SG8-39 > SZAS-79. The sequence goes on along the minus strand of JANNWA010000331.1, from coordinate 51 downwards.
CGGCACGGCCTCGACGTGAAGATCCTGCAGGGCGGTCCGCAGGTGAACATG
>JANNWA010000330.1:0-4536 GCA_031408275.1 Pseudomonadota bacterium | reverse complement strand
GCAGCTGGCCGGTGAGGATCGACGCGCGCGAAGGCTGGCACACCACGTTCGGCGTGATGCACGCGGAAAACCGCGTGCCGTCGCGGGCGAGTTCGTCGAGGTGCGGCGTGCGCACCTTGCGGCCTTCGAACCCATAGCAGTCGCCGCGTTGCTGGTCGGAGGTGATGAAGAGGATATTGGGTTTGGTCATGTTGCCCGGCCTTGTTTGATTGTCGGTCATGCAGTTGCGGACGCGGCGTCTTCGAGCACCAGGTCGGCGCCCTTCTCGGCGATCATGATGACCGCGGCGTTGGTGTTTCCCGAAACCAGGGTCGGCATCACCGACGCGTCGATGACGCGCAGCCCTGCGATGCCGTGCACCCGCAGGCGTGGATCCACGACGGCGCCTGCGTCGGTGCCCATGCGGCAGGTGCCCACGGGGTGATACCCCGAGGACCCGTGTTCGCGAACCGCCTCGAGCAGTTGCTCGTCCGTCCCCACCGCAGGGCCCGGCTGGAGCTCCTCGAGCACGTATGGCCCAAGCGAAGGCGTGGCGGCCAGGGAGCGCGCCATGCGCGCGCCGGCGACCATGATGCGCCGGTCGTAATCGGTCGACAGGTAGTTGGGCTGCATCGCCGGCGCCGCCATGGGATCCGCGGACTTGATCCGGACGAAACCCCGGCTGGTCGGGCGCATCGGATAGAACACCAGCGTGAATCCGGGGAACGGGTGCGGCGCGGCGCCGCGCGCGTCCGCGCTGACGGTCGAGATGAAAAACTGCATGTCCGGCGTCGCCGCGTCCGGCAGGGCACGCGTGATCATGCCGCCGGTCATGACGCCGACCGCCATCGGGCCGCGCCGCAGGAAGACGTACCTCATGCCGGTCAGGGCCTTGCGCCACACGTTGCGCAACTCGTCGTTGGTGGTGACCGGCCGGGTGCATTTGTAGACGACGCGCAGCGCGAGGTGGTCCTGCAGGTTCTCGCCCACGCCGGGGAGTTCGTGCACGACCGGGACGCCGTGCCCGGAAAGCAGGCCCGCCGGCCCCACGCCCGACAGTTGCAGCAGTTGCGGCGACTGCAGCGCGCCCGCGCACAGGAGCACCTCGCGCGCCGCGCGCGCCGTACGCGTTTCGCCGCCCGCGCGGTAACGAACCCCCGTGGCCCGCGCTCCCTCGAAAGTTACCCCGGTCGCGTGCGCGCCGGTCTCGACCGCCAGGTTGGGACGGCCGCGCGCCGGGCGAAGATATCCGACGGCGGTGGAACAGCGCCGGCCGTTGCGCGTGGTGAGCTGCAGGTAGCCGGCGCCTTCCTGGCTCGGGCCGTTGAAATCCGCATTGGGCGGAACGCCGAGGTCCCCCGCCGCACGGATGAAGGCGTCCACCAGTTCGTTCCTCTCGGCGATGTCCGATACGGCGAGCGGGCCGCTGTCGCCGTGCCAGGCGTTCGCCCCGCGGTCGTTTGTTTCCGACTTGATGAAATAGCGCATCGTTTCGCGCGCATTCCAGCCGGTGGCGCCCTGCGCCTCCCAGCCGTCGAAGTCCTCAGCCTGGCCGCGGATCTGGATCAACCCGTTCACCGCGCTCGACCCACCGAGGGTGCGCCCGCGCGGCCAGTACACCCTGCGGCCGTGCATGTTGGGCTCGGGCTCGGTCTCGAACCCCCAGTTGAGCACCGGATGCAGCATGGTCTTGGCATAGCCGATCGGGACGTGAATCCACGGATAGGTATCCGGCGGACCGGCCTCGAGCAGCAGTACGCTGTGGCGCCCGCATTCGGTCAGGCGATTGGCCAGCACGCAGCCCGCCGATCCGGCGCCTACGATCACATAGTCGAACGTGCGCTCGCCCAAGTTGCGAATCTCCGCTTGTTGCACTGCGCCGCCGACGCACCGCGATTGACAGGGCCGAACCCCAACCTATAACGTTATACCAAGTCCCGGCCGCCCCGCCACAAGAGGTGCGGAACAGTTCCAGCTCGAGAGCCCGGGCACCACCAACAGCCTGAGGAGGCGTCATGAACAAGTTACCCAAAGGGGCAGGGATCCCGGACCAGTCGCGCCGCAAGGCCCTCAAGCAGGGCGCCGCGCTCGGCGCCGCGATGATCGGCGCGCCCTGGGTGGCGCGCTTCGCGCACGCCCAGGGCATGGACCTCGGCGCCTACCAGAAAGCGAAGATCAACTGGCGCCTCGCCGAGGGCCAGAAGGTGAACGTGGCCGTCATTCCGGCGAGCTACTTCGAAAACCTCATCACGCTGGCCCCCGAATTCGAGGCGCTCACCGGGATCAAAGTTACGTTCGACAAGGTGCCGCCGGGCCAGATCCGTCAGAAAGCCGTCCTCGACCTGTCGTCGAAGACCGGCAACATCAGTACCCACGCCGGCGACCCGATGTACCTGCCGCTCTACGCCGCGAACAAGTGGACCGACCCGCTCGACACCTACCTGAACGACCCCAAGCTCACCGACAAGGCCTGGTTCAAGTACGAGGATATTTTCGAGGCCTGGCGCAAGGCCGACATGGTCGACGGCAAGACCTACGGCATCCCCTACGACGGCGAGATGACCATCCAGACCTACCGCAAGGACCTTTTCGACGCCAAGGGCCTCAAGCCCGCAGATACGCTCGACGAAATCGTCAGCAATGCCAAGGCGCTGCACGACCCGAACAACCGCATGTGGGGTTTCTGCCTGCGCGGCATGCCGGGCGCCGGCCAGAACATGTACATCTACCCCTCGATCCTCGGCGCGTTCGGCGGCAAGTGGTTCGACGCGGGCGGCAAGATCCAGGTCAACAGCCCGGCCGCCGTGGCCGCGCTCGACTGGTACGTGACGCAGAACAATGCGTTCGCGCCCAAGGCCGCGCAGAACTGGAACTGGCCGGACATCGCGGACGCGTTCGCGCAGGGCACCATCGCGAGTTTCATCGACGGACATTCGGCGGCCACGGTGATCGCGAATCCAGAACGCTCGAAGGTCATGGGCAAGATCGGGTTCGCGCGCTGGCCCAAGGGGCCTTCCGGCCGTCGCGTGAGCTCGATCTGGAACTGGGCGATGCCCATCAACTCGGCCCTGCCCGAGAAAGCGCGCCAGGCCACCTGGCTCTTCATCCAGTGGGCGGCCAGCGAGGAGACCCAGGCGCGCACCTCCTACAAGTTCAAGGGCCCGGGCAAGCGCTACGGCGTGAACCGGCTCGCGATGTGGAAATCGGGGGACTACTCCAAGACCATCGGCGATGCCGGCGCCAACTTCCTGCCCGCCTCGCTCGACTCGCTCGCCCAGGACACCGATGTCGAGTGGCGTCCGCGCCTGCCGCAGTGGCCGGCCATCGGCGAAACGATGGCCAAGATCGTGCAATCCGCGCTGGTCGGGCAGGTGAAGCCCAAGCAGGCGCTGGACGATGCGCAGGTCCAGGTCGAGCGCATCATGCGCGGCGGCTGACCCCATCGGCCGCAGCCACGAAATGGGCTCCGGACCAACCGCCGCGCAACGGATCGCGCTCGCGGAAGGCCCGGAAAGGCGCTTCGCCCTCGCCATGGCGGCGCCGGGCCTGCTCGTGCTCGTCGCCACCACGACGTTCCCGCTGCTCTACCTACTTTGGCAGAGCATGCAGAACATCAACCTCGCGATGCCGGGCATGGACCGCTTCATCGGCGCGGAGAACTACGTCCGCATGTGGGAGGACCGGCGGTTCCTCGGCGCGCTCACGTTCACGCTGATCTACACCACGGTGACGGTCACGCTGCAGCTGGTGATCGGCCTCGCGATGGCGCTGCTGATACTGCGCATTCCGCGGGCGCAGTGGGTGTTCCGCGTGGTGGCGATCCTGCCGATCGTGCTCGCGCCCGTGGTGGTCGGGCTTTTCTGGCGCACGCTGATGCTGACCCCGGACTTCGGCATCGTCGACTACGGATCGCGGTCCCTGGGCCTCGGGTCCCACAACTGGCTTGGCGACCCCGACCTCGCGCGCTTCTCGGTCATCGCCATCCACACCTGGCAATGGACGCCCTTCGTGTTCCTCTACATGCTGGCGGCGCTCGCCGCGCTGCCCGACGACCTGTATGAAGCCGCCAGGATCGACCGCGCCAATGCGTGGCGCCGCTTCGTCCACATCACGCTTCCCCTGATCCGCCCCGCCATCGTGGTCGTTGTAATCCTACGCATGACGGTGGCGCTGGCTGCGTTCGCCGCCATCTACGCGGCCACCGGCGGCGGACCGGGCACCTCGACCGAGATCATCAACCTGTACGCGTACCGCGTGTCGTTTGCCGAACTGTCGCTCGGCTACGGCGCCGCGGTAGCCGTGGTGCTCCTCGCGATCACCATGGCCGTCGCGGCCCTGCTGTTTCGCATCCGGAGGGCGGCATGAGCCGGCGCGGCAACGGCGCGCTGCGCAGCGCCGTGCTGATGCTGGTCTCGGCGCTCCTTCTGCTCGTGTGGATCGTGCCGATCCTGCTGGCCGTGGTCACTGCCCTGAAGGACGAGAAGGAGGTGCTTGCCTATCCCCCGACGCTGATCTTCGAGGCGACGCTCAAGAACTACGTCGCGGTGCTGACCGGCC
>JANNWA010000329.1:0-15397 GCA_031408275.1 Pseudomonadota bacterium | reverse complement strand
CACGGGCGACGACGCGCACACCTATATCGACAACAGGACCGAGAAGCTCGCCGGCACCAGCCCGAAGAACCTGCAGGTGGAAACCGTCGGCGACGTGCTGAGACGCGCCGATCCGCGCGCCAAGGTCATCGCCGTTTCGGGCAAGGATCGGGGCTCCATCCTGCCGGCGGGCAAGACGGGGACGGCCTACATGTACATGGGCGACAGCGGGCGCTTTGCCTCGAGCACCTACTACATGAAAGCGCACCCGGCGTGGGTCACGGCGTTCAACGCGGAGAAGCCCGCCGACCGCTACTTCAAGGCCAGCTGGTCGCCGCTGCTGCCCGAGGCCGCCTATGCGCGCTCGCAGCCGGACGACCGCCCCTGGTACAGCCGCGGGGGCAAACTGCCCAAGATCCTGGGCGAAGGACAGGACAAGCCCGGCCCCGCGTTCTACGGATCGCTGCTGCCGAGCCCGTTTTCGGACGCGCTGACGCTCGACTTCGCGCGCGCGGCCATTGCGGGCGAGGGCCTCGGGCAGGACGAGGTGCCCGACATCCTCGCGATCAGCCTGTCGGCCCATGACTACGTCAACCACGCCTACGGGGCGGAGTCGCGCCTCTCGCACGACCACCTGTTGCACCTGGACCGCCTGCTCGAGGCGTTCTTCGCGGACCTGGACCGGACGGTCGGGAAGGGCAACTACGTGGCCGTGCTCACCGCGGACCACGGCTTCATGCCCGCCCCGGAGTACAGCGCGACGCTGGGCCGCGACGCCGGGCGGCAGAACATCCCGGAGACGCTCCAGCGACTCAACGACGGGCTGTCGGCAAAGTTTGGTGCCGCCAAATGGGTACGAACCTGGTCGGCCAACGGCATCCTGCTCGACACGGCGCTCATCGCGCAGAAGCAGGTGGCCCGCGCCGCACTGGACGCCGAAGCGCGCCGCATATTGATGCAGGAGCGCGGCATCGTCGAGGTGTTTTCCGCGCCGGACCTGGCGGCGAAGCGCATCCCGGCCGGCACCCCGTTCCTCGCCCAGATGCAGGCGACCTATAACGCCGACCGTTCGCCCGACCTGCTGGTCGTCGCGCGGCCGTACTGGATGTTCGAGTCGCGCCGCGCGGCCACCTCGACGCACGGCTCCCCGCACCCCTACGACCACCACGTGCCGATCCTCTTCTACGGGCCGCGCTGGGTGGGGAGCGGCAAGGTCGACAAGCGGGTGGAAGTCGTGGACATCGCGGCCACGCTGGCGAAGATGCTGGGGGTGGCAGCGCCTGCGGCTTCGCAGGGAAAGCTGTTGCCGCTGCCCTGAGCCCGGGGCCCGCAGTACGGGCGGCCGGAAGGCCTTGCGAGGGGGTAACGGCGGAGCCCGCAGGGTTCCCCTGTTCCTAGCCGTACTTGCGCAAGTCGTCGATGACCTTGCCGTCGTTGGGCAGGCTGCCCGCGGCGACGAACTCCACCTCGCCGCGCAGCTTGGTAACGTCGCGAATCGTAGCCACGATGGTCGCGTTAAGGGCATCCCCGGCCGCCGACACCTCGCATTTCAGCGTCATGCGGTCGCTGCCCACTTCGCCCTCGATCACCAGCCGCGCCTTGGCGACCTCCGGGTGGCGGCGCACGATCTCCGCCACCTGCTTGGCGGTGACAAACATGGCGCGCACCTTGGTGCTCTGGTCGGCGCGGCCCATCCAGCCCTTGATGCGCGTGTTGGTGCGGCCGCAGGGACTCGTGCCGGGCAGCACGGCCGATAGGTCGCCGGTACCGAAGCGCACCAGCGGGTAATCCCGGTTGAAGGTGGTGACCACCACCTCGCCGACTTCGCCGGGCGCGACCGGGTCGCCCGTGCCCGGCCGCACGATCTCGATCAGCAGGCCTTCGTCGACGATCATGCCTTCATTGACGCTCCCATCGGCCGCAGCGGATTCGTACGCCATCAGTCCGAGATCGGCCGAGGCATAGCACTGCAGCACGCGGATGCCGCGCTCCCCCATGGACTTGCGCAACGCGGGCGCCAGGTATTCGGCGCCGACGATCGCCTTCGCGAGGCAGGAGATGTCGGCCTTCAGCTCGTCGGCCTTGTCGACGATCAGCTTGAGGAACGACGGGGTGCCGATGTAACCGGCGATCGAGAGGTCGGCGATCGCCGCCACCTGCATCTCGGTCTGGCCCGTTCCGGTCGGCACGACGGTGCAGCCCACTGCAATCGCGCCGTTCTCAAGCATGGAGCCGGCCGGCGTGAAGTGGTAGGCGAACGTGTTGATCACGAGGTCGCCGGGGCGGAAGCCCGCCGCGAACAGGCCGCGCGCGGCGCGCCACCAGTCAGGGGTGGCGCCTTCGGGTTCGTAAATCGGGCCGGGCGAGACGAAGATCTTGGCAAGCTTCGCGATCGGCGTGGCATTCAGGCCGCCCAACGGCGGAATCAGCTTCTGCAGTTCGGCGAGGTCGGACTTGCGCGTCACCGGCAGCCGCGCAAGTGCCTCGCGCGAAGTAACCGCCGCCGCGTCGATGTCCTTGAGGATGCGCGCGAACCCGGGCGCGTTGGCCTTGGCATGCGCGATCTGGCGCGGCAGCTCGGACAGCAGCGCGGCTTCGCGCTCAACCGGGTCGCGCGTCTCCAGGGAGTCGTAATGGTCCATCACAGCCACCCGCATCACAGCCCCCTTTTGCGGCGGCGATAGCTCTTCACGTCGCGGAAGCTCTTCCTCTCTCCGGAGGAAAACCCGAGGTAGAACTCCTTCACGTCCTCGTTCTCGGCCAGCGATTTCCCCTCGCCGTCCATCACCACGCGGCCGTTCTCCAGGATGTAGCCGTAGTCGGCGTAGCGCAGCGCGATGTTGGTGTTCTGCTCGGCCAGCAGGAAGCTCACCCCCTCCTTCGTGTTCAACGCCTTCACGATCTCGAAAATCTCCTCTACCAGCTGGGGGGCGAGGCCCATCGAGGGTTCGTCGAGCAGGATCATCCTGGGGCGCGCCATCAGCGCGCGGCCGATCGCGGTCATCTGCTGCTCGCCGCCGGAGGTATACCCGGCCTGGGAGGTTCGCCGTTCCTTCAGTCGCGGAAAATAAGCATAGACCTTCTCCAGGTCCTGCACGATGCCCGCCCGCCCTGCATTGCTCGTGTAGGCGCCGGTGAGCAGGTTTTCCTCGATCGACAGGTGCTGGAAGCAGTGGCGCCCCTCCATGACCTGGATCACACCGCGCTTCACGAGGTCGGCCGGGGTGAGCTTGTCGATGCGCTCGCCCCTGTACTCCACGTAGCCCTTGGTCACCTCGCCGCGTTCCCCCTTGAGCAGGTTCGACACGGCACGCAGGGTGGTCGTCTTGCCGGCGCCGTTGCCGCCGAGGAGGGCCACGATCTTGCCTTCAGGCACCGTCAGCGACACGCCCCTGAGCACCAGGATCACGTGGTTGTAGATGACTTCGATGCCGTTGACGGTGAGCAGGGGCTGGCTCATCGGGGCGGGTCTCCTTGGTGGCGATGCGTACTACGGCTTTTGCAGCGGCCGTATCCCGTGGGACGCGGCCGCTGCAAAAGCCGCCCCGGGGACTGCCCCGGGACGGCAGGACGAACTACAGGATCACTGCTCCTTGGCGCAGTCGCGCTTGGCGATCTTCTTCTCCGCCGCGTACTTCTCCGCCGAGGCGCGGATCATCGGCTTGATGATCTGCTGGTCGGCTTCGTACACGCCGGGCTGCACGTTCCACTTCTTTCCGTCCCAGATGTGCATCGTCGCGCTGCGGCCGCCGGCATGGTCCACGCAGGACGTGCTGATCGGCGTCATGAAGCCCTCGAAGCCGAGCTTCTTGATGGCCCCCTGGTCGATCGCGAGGTTCTCGAGGCCCCAGCGCACCTCTTCACCCTTGAGCGGCTTCTTGCCGTACTTGACCTGCGCCCGCTTGACCGCCTCGACCGACATCAGAGCAGCAGTCAGTCCGCGGTTGTAGAGCACGTCGCCGATCTCTTCCTTCTTGCCGGTGCCCTGGCCCTTGTCGTACACGTACTTCAACATGTCCTTGTGCACGGCGCCCTGCCCCGCGGGTGCGAGGAACACCAGCGCGTTGTAGCCCTTGGCGCCGTCGCCGGCCGGGGTGACGTCGGGCTCCGCGCCCGACCACCACACGCCGTACATCTTCTCGCGCGGATAACCGGTGGCGACCGCCTCCTTGATCGAGGTCGAATTCATCACGCCCCAGCCCCACAAAAACACGTAGTCCGGCCGCTGCTGGCGGATCTGCAGCCAGGTCGCCTTCTGCTCGACGCCCGGATGGGTCACCGGCAGCAGCAGCAGCTCGTAGCCGTGCATCTTGGCCCGCTCCTGCAGCAGCGCAATCGGCTCCTTGCCGTACGGCGAATCGTGGTACACGAGGGCGATTTTCTTGCCCTTGAGCTTGTCCAGACCGCCCTCCTTCTTGCCGACATACTGCACGACGATGTCCGCGGCGTCCCAGTAGGTGCCGCCCAGCGGGAAATTCCAGCCGAACACGGTGCCGTCGACCGAATCCGCGCGCCCGTAGCCCGCGGTGACGATTGGAATCTTGTCGTTGAAGGACTTGTCGGTCACCGCGAACGTGATTCCGGTGGACAGCGGATGGAACAGGGTCGCGCCCGTCGGGCCCTTGCCCTTGAGGCGTTCGTAGCATTCGACGCCGCGATCCGTGGCATAGCCGGTCTCGCATTCCTCGAAGGTGATCTTGACCCCGTTGATGCCTCCGTCGCGGGCGTTGACCAGCTTGAGGTAGTCCACGTAGCCGTTGGCGAACGGCACCCCGTTGGGCGCGTACGCGCCGGTGCGGTACGAAAGCACCGGGAAGAACTGCTCCTTGGCCTGCGAGAAGGCCGGCGCGCTGGCGGTAACCGCCGCCGCCGCGAGGACGACCCCTGCGGCAGTCGCCAGGAGCCGCGTTTTCGCTGCTTGTCTCATCTTTACTTCCTCCTTTTAACAATGCCGCCGGCGGGATGCCCCGGGCGGATACAGAAACCTCTGTGCATCAGTGCGGAAACGGCCACAGCCTGAGCTTTTCCTTGCCGATCGCCCACAACCGGGCGAGGCCGTGCGGCTCCACGATCAGGAAGAACACGATCAGGATGCCGAAGATCATGAGTTCGAGGTGCGACACCATCGCGGTCGAAAGCGGAATGCCGAGCATCGCCGGGAACTGGTTCAGCAGGATCGGCAGCACCACGATGAATGCGGCCCCGAAATAGCTTCCCAGCAGCGAACCCATGCCGCCGATAATGATCATGAAGAGCAGGTTGAGCGAGAGCGTCAGGTTGAAGGCCAGCGGCTCCCAGGCGCCCAGGTGCATGAAGCCCCACAGGGCACCCGCAACGCCGACATAGAACGAGCTCACCGCGAAGGCGCTCAGCTTGGCGTAGACCGGGCGGATGCCGATCACCTCGGCCGCCACGTCCATGTCGCGCATCGCCATCCAGGCCCGGCCGATGTGGCTGCGCACCAGGTTCTTCGCGACCAGCGTGAACACGATCAATACGGCCAGCAGGAACACGTACTTTTCGGTCGGTGTATCGATCTTCCATCCGAACATCTCGACCGGCGCGGTGGACACCGAGCCCGACGAAGAATAGTCGGTAAACCATTTGACGCGCGCGAACAACCAGTCCATGAAAAACTGCGCGGCGAGCGTGGCCACCGCCAGGTACAAGCCCTTGATGCGCAGGCTGGGGATGCCGAACAGCATGCCGACTGCGGCCGCAATCAGCCCGGCGAGCACCAGCACCACGAGAAAATTCAGTTGCGGGATGCGCAGCGCGAGGTTGTAGGCCGCGTAAGCGCCCACCGCCATGAACGCGGCGTGCCCGATGGAGATCTGGCCGCAGTAGCCGACCAGCAGGTTCAGGCCGATAGCGGCCAGCGCAAGGATCAGGAACGGGATCAGGAGCGACAGGAAAAGGTAGTCACTGGCGAGGAACGGCACCACGGCGAACGCGAATACGATCACCCCGGCCATGAGCACGCGGTCCTGCAGGATCGGCAGCATCTGCTGGTCCGCCGCGTACGACGTCTTGTACTGGCCGTTTTCTCTGTAGAACATGTCGGGTCAGACCCTGTCGATGTGCTTTTCGCCGAACAGGCCTTCGGGCCTGACCAGCAGGAACAACAGCGCGAGCACGTAGGCGAACCAGTTCTCGATGCCGCCGCCGGCCAGGTCGAAAGCCTTGACCAGCACCGGGCCGAGGAACACCTCGGCCATTTTCTCGCCCACGCCGATGATCAGGCCGCCGACGATCGCACCCGCAACCGAGGTGAAGCCGCCGAGGATCACGACCGGGAGCGCCTTGAGCGCCACCTGCGACAGGGAGAACTGGACGCCGAGCTTGGAGCCCCAGATGACACCCGCCACCAGCGCCACGATGCCGGCCACTGACCACACGATCACCCAGATGCGGTTGAGCGGGATCCCGATCGACTGGGCCGCCTGGTGGTCGTCCGCCACCGCGCGCAAGGCCCGGCCCGTCGCGGTCTTCTGGAAAAAAAGCGTCAGCGCCCCGACCAGGGCCGCGGCCACGAGGGCAGCGACGAAGTCCTCCTTGTTCACCAGGATGCCGCCCTTGAACATCCCGTCCAGGATCATCACCGGCTCCTTGGGGATGCCCAGCTCGATCTTGTAGATGTCGCTGCCCCACACCGTCTGGCCGAACCCGTCGAGGAAGTAGGACACGCCCAGCGTGGCCATGAGCAGCGCCACGCCCTCCTGGTTGACCAGCGGGCGCAGCACCAGCCGCTCGATGATCCACGCCAGCGCGACCATGATCACGATCCCGATCAGGATCGCCGCCCAAAGGGGCATGCGTTCCGCGAGGCGCGCCACCGCGAGCGCCGCGAACAGCACCATCGCGCCCTGCGCGAAATTGAACACGCCGGAAGCCTTGAAGATGAGCGCGAAGCCCAGCGCCACCAGCGAGTACAGAACTCCGGCCATGAGGCCGCCGAGCAGGACCTCGGTGTAGAACCCCGGGTCGCTGGCGCCGGTCGCGAGCGGCGCAACCAGCCCCGCGAGCAGGGCGAAACCCAGGACGATGCTTGGAAGGTTTTTCTTCATTCGCGCGCGCCGCTAGTGGCTCACTCCGAGGTAAGCGTCGATCACGGCCTGGTTGCCGCGCACCTCTTGGGGCGTGCCGTCGCCGATCTTCTTGCCGTAATCGAGCACCACCACGCGGTCGGAGATGTCCATCACCACGCTCATGTCGTGCTCGATCAGAACGATGGTCGTACCCATCTGGTCGTTCACGTCCAGGATGAAGCGGCACATGTCCTGCTTTTCCTCCACGTTCATGCCGGCCATCGGCTCGTCCAGCAGCAGCACGTTCGGGTCCATTGCCAGGGCGCGGCCCAGGTCGACGCGCTTCTGCAGCCCGTACGGCAGGCGTCCCACCGGGGTCTTGCGGTAGGCCTGGATCTCGAGGAAATCGATGATCAGCTCCACGGCCTCGCGATGCGCTATCTCCTCCTTCGCGGCGGGCCCGAAATGCAGCGCCTGCAGCAGCAGGTTGGTGTGCATGCGCAGGTTGCGGCCGGTCATGATGTTGTCGAGCACGCTCATGCCCTTGAACAACGCGAGGTTCTGGAAGGTGCGCGCTATGCCCGCGAGCGCCACCTCATGCGGGTCCATGTCGTGGAACTCGCGCAGGGCGCCGTCCATCTTCATCCGGATCGTGCCCTGCTGCGGGTGGTACACGCCGTTGATGACGTTCAGCATCGAGCTCTTGCCCGCGCCGTTGGGCCCGATGATCGCGCGCACCTCGTGCTCGCGCACGTCGAACGAGACATCGTTCAGGGCCCGCACCCCGCCGAAGGAAAGCGACACGCCCTCGACCTCCAGGATGACCTCGCCGATGCCGCGGCCTTCGCTCACGCCGCCCTCTTCGCCGCCGCGGCCGGGAAAGTCTTCGCGTCGCGGATCTTGAGGTCGGCGGAGATGCTGCCGGTGCGGCCGTCCTCGTACTTCACCTGCGCCTCGACGTGCACCGTGCGCAGGCCTTCATAGAGCGCCGTCACGAGGGGCTGGTAGCGCTCGCCGATGTAGCCGCGCCGGACCTTGCGGGTGCGCGTGAGTTCGCCGTCGTCGGCGTCGAGCTCCTTGTGCAGGACCAGGAACCGGTGGACCTGGGAGTTGGCGAGCTCGGGGTCCTGCGACAGGTCGAGGTTCACCTTCTCGATGCATTCGCCCACCAGCGCGTACACCTCGTCGCGCGAAGCCAGGTCGACATAGCCCGAGTACGGCAGGTTGCGCCGCTCGGCCCAGTTGCCGACGGCCTCCATGTCGAAGTTGATGAATACGCAGACCCGGTCGCGGCCGTCGCCGAAGGCCACCGCCTCCTTTACGTACGGGAAGAACTTGAGCTTGTTTTCGATGTACTTCGGCGCGAACAGCGTCGCATCCGACAACCGGCCGACGTCCTTCACGCGGTCGATGATCTTTACGTGGCCGTCGGGATCGAAGTAGCCCGCGTCCCCGGTGTGGAACCAACCCTCGGCGTCCTTGGCCTCGGCGGTGGCTTCGGGATTCTTGTAGTACTCCTTGAACAGGCCCGGCGAACGGATCAGGAGCTCCCGCTGGGGCGTGAACTTGAGCTCCACGCCCGGCACCGCCGGTCCAACCGTGTCGGATTTCACCTGGCCGTTGGGCTGGATGCACACGAACACCGAGGTCTCGGTCGAGCCGTACAGCTGCTTGAGGTTGATGCCGATCGAGCGATAGAACACGAACAGGTCCGGCCCGATGGCCTCGCCTGCGGTATAGGCCACGCGCACGCGGCTCATGCCGAGGACATTGCGCAGCGGCCCGTAGACCAGCACGTCGCCCAGGGCGTACAGCAGGCGGTCAGCCGTGCTGACGGCACTGCCGTCGAGGATCTTCGCCCCGACGCGCCGCGCCACGTCCATGAAGTACGCGTACATCCTGCGCTTGAAGGCGCCGGCGTCCTCCATGCGGATCGACACCGTGGTGAGCAGCGCCTCGAGCACGCGCGGCGGGGCGAAGTAATAGGTGGGTCCGATCTCGCGCATGTCCGCGATGATGGTTTCAGCCGACTCCGGGCAGCAGATGCAGTAGCCGGTCACGAACGGCTGCGCGTAGGAAAAAATGTTCTGCCCGATCCAGGCCGGCGGCAGGTAGGCCATCACGACGTCCGAGTCGCCCAGCCCTTCCATCTTCGCGGCCGCCGCCGCGCGGTCGATAAGGGCGGTATTCGTCAGCACGACCCCCTTGGGGTGGCCGGTAGTTCCGGAAGTGAAGAACATGGCGGCGGTGTCCGCGCCCTTGCCGCGCGCAACCTCGGCGTCGAAGAAGCCGGGGTTCTTCGCGTCGAACTCGCGGCCGGCCTCCTGCAGCCGCTCGTAGCTCATCAGCGCATCCTGGGCGTAGTTGCGCAGCCCGCGCGGGTCGTCGAAATAGATGTGCTTGAGCAGCGGGCATTGCGGCAGGATTTCGAGCAGCTTGTCCACCTGCTCCTGGTCCTCGGCAACAGCGAAGCCGATGTCGGCATTCTGGATCGGGAAGGCCATCTCGGCCGCCGCCGCATCCTGGTAGAGCGGCACGGGAATGGCGCCGAGGCACTGGGCCGCGCACATCGCGGCATAGAGACGCGGCCGGTTGTCGCCCACGATGGCGAGGTGCGCGCCGCGCGTGAGGCCGTGGGCCGCGAGTCCGCAGGCAAGCGCACGCACTTCGTCCGCAAGCCGCCCCCATGCCCAGGTCTGCCAGACGCCCAGCGCCTTTTCGCGGATCGCGGGCAGACTGCCGCGCACCTGCGCGTGGTGCGCAAGCAGCTTCGGAAACGTGTCTAGCTTGTCGATGTCGAATGCCATCGTGCTGCCTCCTCCGGTTGCCGTGCGTCCACCGCGGCTTTGGCGGTGGATCGTATTGTCTGATTCTTGCACAAAATCGGGGGCTTGCACCCGTCGCCGGGGGATACACCACGATCCGCGCAGCGCAGTTTAGGGGCCGCGCTCGCGCAAGGTTGTCGCCTCGGCGACAATTGCATCCATGAGCGACCCGACCAGCACGCCAGCGACCCCTCTTTCAGGCTTCCTGCGCGGCTCGATCTGGGCCGCCAACCTCGGCAGCGACACGCTGGAGCGGGTGGAATCCGAGGTGCAGGAGCGATCCGTTCCAGGCGGCGGCGTGGTGTGCCGCAAGGGCGCCCCGGTGGACTACTGGGTCGGGGTCATCGAAGGCCTCGTGAAGATCTCGAGCGTCTCGGCCGAGGGCAAGAGCGTCACGTTCACCGGCGTGCGCGCCGGTGGCTGGTTCGGCGAAGGCTCGGTCCTGCGCACGGCCCCGTGGGGATACGACGGCGTCGCGCTGCGCGACTGCCGCGTGGCCCTGATGCCGCGCGCCACCTTCCACTGGCTGCTGGAGACCAGCATCCAGTTCAACCGGTTCCTGCTGGAGCAGCTCAACGAACGCCTGTCGCTTTTCATCGGCATGCTCGAATCAGATCGGTTGCTCGAACCCGAGGCGCGCGTCGCGCGCTGCCTCGCGTCGCTGTTCAACCCGCACCTGTACCCGGGCAGCGGGCGCGACCTGCAGATCTCGCAGGAGGAGATCGGTTACCTGTCGGGCGTCTCGCGCCAGCGGGTGAACCAGGCGCTGCAGGTCCTCGACCGCGCGGGACTTCTGCGCGTAGCTTATGGCGGTGTGAGCGTGCTGGACTTGCAGGGCCTCGGACGCTACGGGACCTAGACGCCCGGACCCGCAGAGCCGTCGGAAGCGATTCGGATTTTGCATGCGTAAAACGCAAGTCTGGTACAGGAGACTGACCGTTACAGCAGCAAGAAAGCGTCGACGAATCAGATCTTGGGCTCAGCCCGGAGTGATGTCAGTTCCTTCTCCAGTTCTAGGACCCGAAAATGCAACTGGTGTTCATGATACGGCCTGTGCCAATCCAGCGCATTTACCGGAACCGACAGTTGTTCGAGAAAATCCCTGTCTTCCACGCGAAGGTAATAGCGATTGATCCCGTCAAAGAATGCGAACAGGTAATTGTGCGCCAGGAGAGTCGGCTCCCACGCATCCCAGTTTGGTTCAGACGACCATGGCTTTGTCGCTTCAATCACCAGGAGCCGCGGCCGGAATACGGTCCAGTCCGCACCAGCGATCACGTCGGCCTCCGAGCCCTCCGCGTCGATTTTCAGAAAATCGACTTCACCGCTCACGAATTCGGCCGCGATATCCGCGAGAGTCCGCATGGGAACCTGGACGGCAATCGAATCCACCCGGATTTCCTTCGCGAGAGCGTCAAGATGCGCCAAATTAGTCGTGGACATGAACTTGTTCGCTAGCTGATGAAACGTTACCTGCCCCGCTGAGCGCCCCACAGCGCAATGCAGGTTGATATCGCTAGGACGGTCTACAGCCAGCGCCTCATACATAGCCAGGTCCGGCTCGATATTGATTCCGCGCCAGCCGGATAGGCTGAAATATTTTGTCACCGACTCGGCAACCGGATGGCATGCACCCACATCGATGAAGAAACCGCTTGACTTGCGGAACACCCGATCGATCAGTACATCCTCGCAGTTTTGCGCGTATGAAATCATTACATTGGAACGTGGCGCACGGGCATATTTGATCATTGAGTTCTCAACCATGAGCAGGGCAAGGGATCGGCCAAGCGAAAATCAGACGATCTCGATCTCCGGAAAAGGGAAAATGAAGCGTCCTCCGCCCCTCAGATATTCTTTCTCGCGGCGCAATATCCCGTCCTTGAAATGCCACGGCAGAACGAGGAAGTAGTCCGGCTTCATCGCCTTTGCTTCAATCTCGGAGATTATGGGGATATGCGTCCCCGGCGTGCAGCGGCCGAATTTCTCCGGATTGACATCTGCAATCGCGGGAATTTCGTTCGCTGTCAGGCCGCAAAACTGAAGTGTTACGTTCCCTTTCGTTGACGCGCCATAGCCCAGGACCGTTTTCTTGTCGGATTTTATTGCGCGAATCAACCGCGTCAAGTCATCTCTGTGCCGAAACACCCGCTCTTCGAATTCTCGATACGGTCGAGGCGTATTCAGGCCCATTCGGCCCTCCTGATCGAGGAGCCAATTGATAATCGAATGGTTGATCGTCACCGACTCGTTGGATGCTTTTGCCGCAGTAACAGCAAAGCTCCCACCGTTGACCGCGTTCATTACGACGTCCACGAGTTTCATGCCGGCGAGCCCGAGAATCCGGTTCACCACGCTCAGGGAGTAGTACTCGACATGCTCATGGCAAATGGTGTCGTACGAATTCATTCGCAACATCGAGGGCATATAGCTCTGCTCGAAATGCCAGATGCCGTCGTCGGTCAGTATGGATTCGATTTGCCTTGCGAAATCCACCGGGGATTCCAGATCGTAAAACATCGCGATCGAGGTGACCAATCGGGCTGCATTCTTTGTGACCCCCCGATACGCATCTGCGGAAAAAAAGGTCGGGGCCAGTGTGATGTCGGACGGGTAGTAGTCGCGGAATTTTTCGCCCGTCGGATCGATCCCGACGCGGTGGACTCCCGACACCGAGTACGATTTCAGCAGAGTTGCATCGTTGCTTCCAATATCCAGAACCGTGTCGCCGGCCTTCAATCGCACCTTGCGCTCCAGGTAGGCGACCTTGTCGGCAAGGTGATCGATCATCGATTGATTCAGTCCCGAACGGTACCCATAGTTTTCTCCATACATTTCCATTGGATCATAGGAGTGGCGCAGCTGAAGCAAGCCACTGTCTGGGCACCAGACCAGCTCGAGGGGTCCGGTCGTGACGGCATCCGCAGCGGTGCGCGGAAAAACACCCGTCAATGCCTGATGTCCGAGATGAAGCACAGAAACGAGATGCCTGCTTTGGGCGATCCTGCAGGTCTCGATTTCGCGATATGCAACCATATTTGCGTTCCTATTCGGTCATTTCAGCGTAGGGAATTCGCCTCGGACTACTTGTTTTCACACCACTGCCGCCACTTGTCACGATACGCCGACTCGACCGCCTGCGTGTAACCCCGCGCATTTCCGAAGATCGTTCGTGCCAGGCGCGAACGGAGTTCTGCCCGCGTTCGCGCGAGACTGCCGAGATCCCGCGACGCCTGTACAGCAATGTGAACATAGTCCTCTTCGCTGCCCGCGATCCATCCGTGCATGCCGGACGCAGAGAGAATGGACGCGCTGATCCGGCTCATGAATGTCGCACCCCGCAGGGTCACCACTGGCACCCCCATCCACAGTGCCTCAAAAGTGCCGATTGCGCCGCCATGGGGAAACGGGTCCAGCGCCAAGTCGATTTCATGGAACGTCTTCAGAAGTCCTGCATGCGACGTCTGACCGATCAGGCGCACCCTTTCCTCCCCGATCCCGGCCGCGCCAAGCCTGCCGATGAACCGCCGTCGATGTTCCGGGTCATCCAAGGCCATGCCTTTGACCAGCAGCCCCGCCCCGGGCAATTCTGCCAGTATCCGGCCCCACGCACGCAATGCGCCATCGGAGATCTTCTCGATCCGGCTGATGCACCCGAAGGTGAACGGTCTGCCAGACTGCGCCGGCAGGGGCGCGACCTCCGGAAGGTACTCCGGGGGTTCGTAGCACAAAAAGCAGGGCAAATCGATCACCTCTTCGGCAAACAAGCCACGCTCCTCGTATGGAACCACCACCGGATCGGCAAACAGGTAGTCAATCGTCGGCAAACCGGTCCCGTTGGGATAGCCCCACGCCGTTATTTGAACGGGTGCGGGTTTACGGGCAAACACCAGAAGCCGATTCCCCGCCATGTGCGCCGACAGGTCCAAGAGTATGTCGATCCGGTCGCGACGAATCTGCTCGGCGAGGTTATCGTCGGAAACGTTCAGCGTGGAGCTCCACGTTTCGGCTGACTGCCTGAGACCCGCCGTGACATCGTCCTCGTCTTCCGGCTCGACACCCGAATAGCACACCACCTCAAATGCCGCGCGATCGTGCAGCCGAATGATCGGCGCGAATGCGAAACTGGCCGCATGCCTCCGGAAGTCCGCCGAAACGTAACCGATGCGCAGTTTACGCTCGCCACTCACTACGTTGCCGTACGTCCGGATCGACTGCGCGTACTTGCGCCCATGGCTGTCATACCATTGGCGCCGCTCTTCCTGCTGCTGTTTGACGCCGCAGCCTTCGATCAAGTCCAGCACAAAGATGATGTTCGAATGCGCAACGCCGAAATCCGGTTTTAGCGTGAGCGCCTTCCGATAACTTGTGAGCGCTTCTTCCAGCCGGCTCTGGGCCATCAGCACCTTGCCGCGGTTGCAAAACGCCTCGGCATAGTCGGGCCTGATCGAGAGGGCACGATCGTAACTGGCCAGTGCCTCGTCATAGCGTTTGAGTTCGTGCAGGGCAGCGCCGCGGTTGGATAGCGCCTGATCGTAGTCAGGCTTGATCGACAATGCCTTATCGTAGCTTGCTAGGGCCTCGGCGTAGCGATTGAGTTCGTGCAGGGCGTTGCCACGATTGGATAGCGCCTCTGCGTAGTCAGGCCTGATCGCGAGGGCACGGTCGTAGCTGGCCAAGGCCTCGTCGTAGCGCCTGAGCACATGCAGGATGTTGCCACGGTTGGACAGCGCCTCGACGTAGCCGGGCCTGATCGCGAGGGCCCGGTCGTAGCTGGCCAAAGCCTCGGCAAAGCGCTTAAGTTCATGCAGGGTATTGCCGCGGTTGGACAACACTTCTGCATGGCCGGGCTCGATTGCGAGCGCCCGGTCGTAGCTGGCCAGGGCCTCGGCAAAGCGCTTGAGTTCGTGTAGAACGTTGCCGCGGTTGTAGAGAGTCCCTGCGGAGTCGGGCCTGAGCGCGAGCGCACGGTCGTAGCTGGCCAGGGCGGCTGCGTATCGCTTGAGTTCATGCAGAGAATTTCCGCGGTCGGACAGCGCCTCGGCGACGTCGGGTTCGAGCAAGAGCGCCCGATCGTAGCTGGCCAGGGCCTCGGCGTGGCGACCGAGCGCTTGCAATGCGAGTCCCCTGTTGTATAGCGCCCCAGCATAACCGGGCCGGATTGCGAGTGCCCGATCGTAGCTGGCCAGCGCCTCGTCGTAACGCCTGAGTGTTTGCAATGCAAGTCCTCCGTTGCAAAGCGCCTCGGCATAATCGGGCCGGATCGCGAGCGCTTGATCGTAGCTCGCCAGCGCCTCGTCGTGGCGCTTGAGCGCATGCAGGGCATTACCGCGGTTGTAAAACGCCTCCGCGTAGTCAGGCTTCATCGCGAGCGCCCGATCGTAACTGGTCAGGGCCTCGGCGTGGCGGCCAAGCGCCCGCAGAGCATTGCCGCGGTTCGATAGAGCCTCGGCGTAGTCGGGCTTGACCGCGAGCGCCTTGTCGAACAAGTGAACGGCGATCTCGTTCTTTCCGACCTGATGCGCAATCACGCCAAGCAGATGCAACGCATCCGGGTTGTCGGGA
>JANNWA010000328.1:0-1656 GCA_031408275.1 Pseudomonadota bacterium | reverse complement strand
GGTTTCGCTCGCCCGACTGCACGAGGTAGTTGAGGTGGATCCAGGTGTCGGCGAGCGTCGAGACGTGGAGTTTCGCGCCTTCTTGTGCCTGCCCTTGCATCTCGTCGATCAGGCTGGTGCAGACCAGCGTGATGCCCGTGGCCTTCGTCCAGTCGATCAACCGCTCGGCCACGCTGTGGGCCGTCGACTCATTGCCCGTCCGCGAGAGCGTTGATACCGGATCAATCACGAGGCATCGTGCCCGGTGCTCCTTGGCGAGCGCCTTGATGCGGACCAACAGGGTCTCGGCACTGCCGGCGATCGTGCGCGCCGAGACCATGCGCAGCAACCCGCTTTTGACGTGGCGCTGCAACCGGATACCCACCGAAGCCAGGTTGCGGATCACCTCGTTACCGTCCGAATCAAAGCCGACAAACATCGTGCGCTCACCCCGCCGGCAGGCGGCTTCGGCAAACGCGCCACTGAGGGTCGTCTTGGCGGTGCCGGGCATGCCGGTGATGAGCACGCAGGCGTTGCGGTAGTAGCCGCCGCCGAGCATGGTATCAAGCCGCTTGACGCCGCTGGTCAGCCGCTCGTTGCTCAACGGGACTTCCGCCAGGCCCAGCATGCGTGAGATCGCGACATCAATTCCCCCGTGGCCGACCACGAAGGGTGATTCGTTCTCGTCGAAGCCGGAGCCGCGGAATTTCTCGACCCGCAGATTGCGTTGCGACACCCCGAACTCCACGCGGTGATTGAGCACCACCGCGCAGTCCACCATGAACTGCATGAAGCTGATCGGGTGCGGACTGAATGAGCTCGCGTCGTCCCCTCCCGACTTTGAGGTGATCAGTCCCGTCAGTTTGTGCGCCAACAGCCATTCGTGCAGCCGAAAGATCTCCCGCCGTTTTGTCGCCGCATCCGGGAGCAGGGCCAGCGCGATGTCCAGCGCGTCGAAGACGATGCGCCGTGCGCCCATGGCTTTGCTCTGGGCGCCCAGCGCCGCCAGCATGCCGGCGAGATCAAAGGTGCCCGATTGGACCAGGTCGGACCTCGGCTGGGCGTCCATAAAATAGAGCCGCCGGGACCGCCGCAGGGCCGCGATGTCCCAGCCGAAGGCCTCGGCGTTGGCCTCGAGGCGCTCCGCCGATTCCTCAAACGCCACAAAGATGCCCGGCTCCCTGAAATCCCGCGCGCCCGACACGAGGAATTGCAGCGCAAAGATCGTCTTGCCGGAACCCGGCCCACCCGAGAGCAGGGTCGTCCGGCCGCGGGGCAGCCCGCCATCGGTGATCTGGTCGAAGCCCTCGATGCCGGTGCGGGTCTTGGCGGGGTCAAAATGAATCTGCTTTTTGATCATAGGGGGGAGGGGTGAACGGGGGAGCACGCCCTTCACGGCCGCGAGAAGAGCCCGCCTTGCTTGGCCGACGGACAAACTGCATCAGCCGCCAGACACCAGTGTGGGTTAAAACCCTCGACTTTGCGATGGGGTGACAACCTACTGGGTGCCTGTTCGGCCTGGTTCCCGGTCAAACCGCCGGGCGCAATCCGGGCCGGCACCGGGTCAACCGACCCAAGACCAGCCTGGCTCTGATCTTCAGCGGGGAAGCGTCAATACTCCGAACAGCGTCGCCTCGATCTCCACCAGCAGCGACGAGCGGCAGATGTCGGCCTGCA
>JANNWA010000327.1:0-3466 GCA_031408275.1 Pseudomonadota bacterium | reverse complement strand
CGACTGGCGCCACGGCGCCGACCCCGCAGCCATCCAGAAGCGGCTCGCCGAAGACACCGGCCACACGATCAAGGCGGTCTGCGTGGTGCACAACGAGACCTCGACCGGCGTTACTTCGCGCATCGGCGAGGTCCGCAAGGCGATCGACGCCGCTAAGCACCCGGCGCTCTATATGGTGGACACGATTTCTTCGCTGGCTTCCGTGGACTACCACCACGACGAATGGGGCGTGGACGTGACCGTGGCCGGCTCGCAGAAAGGCCTGATGCTGCCGCCCGGCCTGTCGTTCAACGCGATCAGCGAGAAGGCGCTGGCCGCCTCCAAGGATGCCGAACTGCCCCGCTCCTACTGGGCCTGGGACGAGATGCTCGCCAGCGGCAAGACCGGCTACTTCCCCTATACCCCGGCGACCAACCTGTTGTACGGGCTTCGGGAGGCGCTGGACATGCTGTTCGAGGAAGGCCTCGACAACGTGTTCGCGCGCCACCTGCGCCATGCGGAGGCCACGCGCCGGGCGGTACGGGCCTGGGGCCTCGAGGTGCTGGCATTGAACCCGGCCGAATATTCGCCCGCGCTCACCACCGTCATGGTGCCGGCCGGCATCAACGCCGACGACGTGCGGCGCGTGATCCTCGAGAACTTCGACATGTCGCTGGGCACGGGCCTGGGCAAGCTGGCGGGCAAGGTATTCCGCATAGGGCACCTGGGCGATTTCAACGACCTCACGCTGATGGGCACGCTGTCGGGCGTCGAGATGGGCCTGGAACTGGCGAAGGTGCCGCACAAGAAGGGCGGCGCGCAGGCCGCCATGGACTACATTGCCGAATGCATGCGCAGCGCCCCGTCGCAGCAACGCGCCGCCGCCGCCGCCTGAAACTAAAACCACAAAAGGAAGAGACATGTTCCGAAAAACCCTGCTCGCCGCACTTGCGGCGGCATTGGTCGCACCCCTGGCGATCGCCCAGCCCTACCCCAGCAAGCCGGTGCGCATGATCGTCGGCTTTCCCCCCGGCGGCGGCACCGACGTGGTGGCGCGCGTGATCTCGCAGAAGCTGTCCGAGTGGTACGGCCAGACCGTGGTGGTCGAGAACCGCGCTGGAGCCACCGGCACCATCGGCGCGGACGTGCTGGCCAAGAGCCCCGCAGACGGCTACACGCTGATGATGGGGCACGCCAATTCGCACGCCATCGCGCCCAACCTGATGGCCAAGCTTCCCTACGACCCGATCAAGGATTTCGCGCCGGTGTCGTATGTGGGCTACGTGCCCAACGTGCTCTCGCTGCACCCGTCGGTGCCGGCCAGGAGCATGAAGGAGCTGGTGACGCTCCTCAAGAACAACCCGGGCAAGTACACCTACGCCTCCTCGGGCAACGGCAGCTCCCAGCACCTGTCCGGGGAGATGTTCAAGCTGCTCACCGGCACCAGCATCCTGCACGTGCCCTACAAGGGCAGCGGCGACGCGATCAAGGACCTGATCGCAGGCACGGTGTCGATGAACTTCGACACCATGCCGCCGGTGCTGGAGCACATCAAGGCCGGCAAGCTGCGGGGTCTGGGCATCTCCACGCCGAAGCGCCTGGCGCAGCTGCCGGACGTACCTACCTTCGCCGAGGAAGGCCTGACCGGCTTCGAGATCCTCAACTGGTACGGCGTCATGGCCCCTGCCGCCACGCCGAAAGATCTGGTCATGAAACTATCCGCCGACATCAACAAGGCGATGCGCGAACCCGACGTCAAGGCGCGCCTCGAGCAGGTCGGAACGCAGCTGCGCGAACTCACCCCCGACGAATTCGGCGCGTTCATGCGCGCCGAGCTGGCCAAGTACGGCAAGCTCGTCAAGGACGCGAACATCCACCTCGAATGACCGACACGATCATTGTCAACCGGGACGGCGGCATCGCCACCGTCGTCCTGAACCGCCCGGAGAAGCTCAACGCGCTGACCAAGCCCATGTGGCAGCGCCTGGGCGAGGTGTTCGACGAATTGTCCTCGGACGATTCGATCCGCTGCGTGGTGATCCGCGGGGCCGGTACGAAGTCTTTCGCTCCCGGCAACGACATTTCCGAGTTCGAGAACGAGCGCGCGAACGTGGCACAGGCGCGCGCGTACGGCCGCATCATGCATCGCACGATCGACTCGATCGCGAACTGCCGCCACCCGGTGGTGGCGATGATCCACGGCATCTGCGTGGGCGGGGGCCTGGAGATCGCGGGCCTCGCGGACATCCGCATCTGCGGCGAGTCGTCGCGCTTCGGCGCTCCGATCAAGAACCTCGGGCTGGTGATGGCCTACGGCGAGATAGGCGCGCTGATCTCGCTGGCCGGGCGCGCGGCGGCCATGGAGATCCTGCTGGAAGGCCGCGTGTTCGGCGCAGCCGAAGCGAAGGACAAGGGCCTCGTCACGCGCGTGGTGCCGGACGACAAGGTGGAAGAGGAGGCGCTCGCTTCGGCGCGCAGCATCGCCGAAGGGGCGCCGCTGGTAGCCCGCTGGCACAAGAAATTCGCCCGCCGGCTGGCCGACCCGAGGCCGCTGTCGGAAGCCGAATACGACGAAGGCTTCGCGTGCTTCGGCACTGGGGATTTCCGCATCGGCTACCAGGCGTTTCTCGCCAAGAAGAAGCCGGATTTCACCGGGAGCTGAGCCCCACGGCCTCTGCTAAGATTGCGCGCCCAAGCAGCCGGAACGAGCTGCGAAAAATACATCGGAGACGACATGACCAAACCCCTAACTGTCGCGGCCCGCATTGCCGCCGGCCTGGCCCTCGCGGCCGCCACGACGCTCGCCCAGGCCCAGGCCTGGCCGACCAAGCCTGTGACTTTCCTCAACCCGTTTCCCGCCGGCGGGGGCACCGACACCTTTGCCCGGCCCATCGCGGCGAAGCTTTCGCAGCAGATGGGCCAGCAGTTCATCATCGAGAACCAGGGCGGCGCGGGCGGCACGGTGGGCGCAGCGAACGTCGCGAAGCGGGCCCCCGACGGCTATAACCTGTTCTTCGGCGCGGTCCACCATACGATCGCCGAGAGCCTTTATGCCCGGCTGCCCTACAACCTGGAGAAGGATTTCGAACCCGTTACCGTGGCGGCCTTCGTGCCGAACGTGGTGTCCATACATCCCAAGCACGATTTCAAGACGGTCAAGGACCTGATCGCTTACGCCAAGGCCAACCCGGGCAAGCTCAACTACGGCTCGGCCGGCAGCGGCACGACGCATCACCTGGCGGTGGAACTGTTCAAGACGATGACCGGCACCTTCATCACGCACATCCCCTACCGCGGCGCCGGGCCGATGATGACCGACCTGCTCGCCGGCCAGGTGGACCTCGCGTTCGACGGCATGGGAACCTCCTCGGCGCAGATCAAGGGCGGCCGGTTGCGCGGGCTTGCGGTAACGAGCGCGCAGAGGAACCCGGTCCTGCCGGAGGTGCCCACGATGATCGAGGCGGGGGTGCCCGGATACGACGTGCGC
>JANNWA010000326.1:0-1858 GCA_031408275.1 Pseudomonadota bacterium | reverse complement strand
CGCCAGTGTGCTCGGCGACGACCCTCAGCCCGCCCTCCTCGTCACCGGCCGCGACCAAATCGGCAGCTGCTGTGAAGGCACTGGCTTGGCCGGCCGCACCGGGCTTGCCGCCCAGACTCACATCAAGTTCTCCGCCGGGCTCAGCCAATATCAACGCGCGGAGCAATGTTGGATGCCGTTCGGCGACGCGCACGGCGATGTGACCGCCTCGGGAATGGCCGAGCAGGGCTACCGGCCCCTTTCGCAGCGTGCCGATGAAGTCAGCGACGTCGGCGACATGTGTGTCAATGCGAAAATCCCCCCCCTCAGTCGGCCAGCTCCCGGGCCAGCAGTGGCGCAAGGACAGCGCCATCACATGGAAGCCCGCCGCGGCGAGCGGGGCCATTTGTCCGGTGAAGCTCCGCTGGTCGCCGAGCGTGCCGTGCACCATCAGCAGCGGTCGTCCACCGACGCCAGCCTCGGCATATTGGATCTCGGTTCCGCTCACCTGCAGGCTCGGCATTGCATTCTCCATCTCAAAGCCAATGGGAAGGGCAGTTACCCCACGGCGCATTATTCGTTAAGCCGCCCGGTATCCCAGCTCAGCGGAACCAGCGGGGGATCAGGCCTTTCTCCCGCGCCGCGCGCTCGAGGCCCTCGCGGAATTGGGGGTGCGCGATCGAGATCAGCGCCAGCGCGCGCTCGGCCACCGACATGCCCTTGAGATTCACCATGCCATACTCGGTCGCGACGTACATGATGTCGGTGCGCGGGGTAGTCACCACATTGCCAGGCGTGAGCTCGAGAACGATGCGGCTCTCCGCTTTGCCGTTCCGCGTGTAGACGGAGGAGAAGCACATGAACGACTTGCCTTCGGGCGCGGCATAGGCGCCACGCACGAACTGCAGCTGGCCGCCGGTGCCGGAGATGTGGCGATGACCCGCGCTCTCGGAGGCAGCCTGGCCCTGCAGATCCATCTGCGTTGTGTTGTTGATCGAGACCGCGCGGGGGTTCTGCATAATGATGTGGGGCAGATTAGTGTAATCGACCTGTCGGCACAGGAGCTCGGGATTGTTGTTGATGAACTGGTACTGCTTCTGCGAGCCGAGCGCGAAGGTGAAGACGGCCTTGCCGAGGTCGACGGCTTTGCGTGCGCCTGTGATGAGCCCCGCTTCGAAGAGCTCGACCATGCCGTCGACCATCATCTCGGTGTGGATGCCGAGATCCTTGACGCCGGCCTCCTTAAGCATCGAGCAGACCGCATTCGGCATAGCGCCGATGCCGATCTGCAGACACGAGCCGTCCTCGATCTCAGCTGCGATCAGGGTGGCGATGCGGCGGTCGATCTCGGAGACCGGCGGGTTGGTCACCTCCGTGATCGGCGCATGGTCCCCCTCGATGACGTAGTCGACCTCGCTCTCGTGGATGCCGTTGTCGGAGCCGTGACAGTAGGGCATCGCGTTCGACACCTCGACGACGCGAACCTTTGCCTTCGCCATCATAGCGCCGTGGTAGGTGCCGGCGCCGCCGAAATTATAAATGCCGTTGGCGTCCTTCGGGCAGACCTTCAGGCACGCGACGTCCACCCGCTCAATGAAGCGGTGGTAGTTGTCGGGCGCCTCGCCGAAGTTCATGGGGATGTAGTTGGTGCGGCCCTTGTCGTGCATGCGCCGGTCGTAGCCGCCAAAATGCCAGTTGAGCATGCCAAACGCGCGGCCCTCGGGATCGTCCTCGAGCACGGCGCGCCGCTTCACCGAGAGGCAGGCACGAACCTTGATGCCCGCAAGTTCGTCGCGGCGCGCGGCAAGCGCCGTATCGAAGGCGTCGGGCTGGCCCATGCCGAAGCCGTAATCGACCCAGTCTCCGGACTTCACCAAAG
>JANNWA010000325.1:0-18794 GCA_031408275.1 Pseudomonadota bacterium | reverse complement strand
GTACCGCGATGCGCTTGGTGCGGGGCAGGGTCTGCTGTACCAGCTCGAATTGTTTGGCCGCGAGATCCTCGGCCTGGCCTGTGATTCCGGTGGTATTGCCGCCCGGCCGCGCCAGGCTCGCGACCAGCCCGTAGCCGACCGGGTCGGGCGTCGCGACAAAGACGATCGGGATGGTCTTCGTCGCCTGCTGCGCGGCGCGCACCGACGCAACATGCACCACCATGATCAGAGCAGCGTTGTTTTTGACGACGTCCTGCGCCAGCACGGGGAAGCGATCGATGTTCCCGTCAGCGTACCGGGCGTCCATCACGTAGTGCTTTCCCTCGATCAGGCCGTTGTCGCGCAGGCCGTCCCTGAATGCGGTCAACCGGAGCGCGCTGCCGGCCTCGCCGATCGGCGAGATCCAGGTGATTCGCGGCGGCGTCTGGGCTGCGGCCGGGGTGGCGATTGCGAGCAGGGTTGCGGCGACTAGAAGAGCTCGTTTCATTCGATCACCCGGTCGGCGCGCACCAGTATGGATTGCGGAATCTTCACGCCGAGGGCCTTTGCGGTTTTGAGGTTGACGACCAGTTCGAACACGGTGGGCTGCTCCACGGGCAAGTCGGCGGGCTTGGCGCCCTTGAGGATCTTGTCGACATACACGGCCGCGGCGCGGGAGCGTTCCTTGGTTCCCGGCGCGTAGGACAGCATCCCGCCAGCCTCGACGAACGGCCGGTTGGGCGAGACCGTGATGATCTTGTGCTTCAGCGAGAGTCGGATCGCATGAGCGCGCGGCAGGCTCGGCTGGACGATGACGGCGTCGACCCGGGCGGCGGCCCACTTGGCGAATTCAGTGTCGTAGTCTTCCTTGTCGCGTACGGACGATGCCTGGATCGCGATGCCCAGACTCTTACCCGCAGCCTGGATCTGTCCGATGAACGTCGGCGCAAACGGATCCGCGGCATTGGCGAGCACACCCACGTTGCGCATTGCCGGCCGGATCTCGCGCACCAGCTCGAGCAATTTTCCGGCGACCTGCGCGGTCGTATTGGCGACGCCCGTGACGTTGCCGCCCGGGCGCGCAAGGCTTGCGATCAGCCCGGTCGCCACCGGGTCGCCCGAGCTCCCCATGACGATCGGGATGGTGCTCGTCGCATTCTTCGCCGCCTGGATCGCCGGCGTCAGGAATGCCACGATGACTTCCGGTTTAAGCGCAACCAGTTCCGCCGTGACGGCGGGGAGGGCGCCTGGCTTGTCGGAGGCCGAACGGATTTCGATCTGGATGTTCTTGCCTTCGATATAGCCCAGGTCGCGCAGTCCTTCACGCAGGTAACCCAGGCCCGGCTCGAGGTTGGAGATGCCGAGGATACCGATCCTGCGCAGGCCGGCGGGTTGGGCGCGGCCCGAGGCAGGGGCGAGGCCCAGCGCAGCCAGTGCAAGCATCGCCTCCCGCCTGTTCATGGAATGGAATTTCCCTGTGGAATGTACCGGTAATGGAACAAAATTGCCTTGGAACCGGCTCCTGGCAAAGAGTTTTTAAAAAATTCTTTCGAATTGTGCCCGCGCACCCCTCAGCCGAGGTTGCGTTTGAACAGCGCGAACAGCCGCTCCCAGTGCCGTTCGGCGGCCGGCTTGTTGTAGATCCCCGCGCGCAACGGAAAGGCGAACCCGTGCTCGGTGCCGGGGTACCACTCCACGCGCGAACGCAGGCCCGGGATGCCTTTGAGGTGCGCTTCGAGCTGGTCGATCATTTCCTTCGGCGCGTACTTGTCGGTCTCGGCGCAGCCGAAGTAGAGCTCGGCCCTGGCCTTTTCGGCGAGGCGGTGGGGCGAATCGGCTTCTTCCGTCACGAGGCGCACGCCATAGATCGACGCGCCGCACTTCACCCGGTCCGGGAACCGCGCAGCGGCCGCCACCACGTACTGCCCGCTCATGCAGTAGCCCAGGGCGCCGATCGTGTTTGCCTTGGCTTCCTTTTGCTTGTCCACGAAGTCGAGCATCGCCTGCGTGTCGCGCATCACCAGGTCGATCGTCAGGTGGTCCATCAGCGCGAACATCTTCTTGAAGCCTTCCTCGTCGCGCACCATCGTGAACTCGCGCGTCTTGCGGTAGTACATGTTCGGCAGCACTACGTAGTAGCCCGTCGTGGCGATGCGCCGCGCCATGTCGTGCAGCTCTTCGCGCTTGCCGGGGGCGTCCATGTAGAAGATCACCACCGGGAAGGGGCCGCCTTCTTCGGGGTGCGTGATGAAGGTGTTCATCGCGCCGTCGGCGGTGGGGAGGTCGAAGTGGTGTTCGATCATGGCGGGACTTGGGTTGTGGCGAGCGGGAATGATACCCAGCATCGCCCTGGTTCGCTGCCGAATTCTCCGGCCATCCCAGCGCAAGCAGCAATTCGAGCATCTCCCGTGGCGTAACCGCCCGCGGCAATCCGGATGCCAGTGGGGAATGCCCACTTGACCGAATTCCCACAATAGACGACACTTGCCCAATGACAACGCATACTCAAACACGTCACAAGAGCGCCGATTCGAAGGGGCGGGTTGCACTCGGCGGCCACTTCGCGAACCGGGCCGTTATCGTCGAACATCGCAGCGCCGACGAGGTCGTAGTCCGGCTGGCGCGCGTGATCGCGGAGCGCGAAGCATGGCTCTACGAGAACCCCAAAGCCCTGGCATCGGTACGGCGGGGACTCGACCAGGCCCGCAAGGGCAAGGTTGCGAAGAAGCCGCCGGACCTGAAAGCCGCGGCGAAACTCGCCGCGCAGCTCGAGGACTGATGCCCTTTACGCTGGTCTGGCTCGAGGCGTCGGCGGACACCTTTCACGAGCTTGAAGTGGCGGCTAGGAAGTCCCTCGATAACCGGCAGAAGTCCGGGAAGACCAAAGCCTCGAAACAGGAAGGGCTTTTCAAGCAGGTCGTAAAGTGCGTTGATCTCCTCCGAACAGATCCCCGCCACCCGGGTCTCAAGACACACGAATACCACTCGATCGAGAATCCTTACAATCCCGCCACGAAAGTCTTCGAGGCTTGCGTTCAGAACCGGACTCCCGGCGCTTACCGCGTCTTCTGGTGCTACGGACCAAAGCAGGGCGAAATCACGATCATCGCAATCACGCCGCATCCGTGAGCGGTGCCGTCGACGCAGCACGGGATTTGCGGGGCGACGGTTTTCATGAATTCGGCATACGGATTTTTGCCGAAAATTCAAAGCGTGCCGCTACCGCTGATGTATAAGGTGAAAGAATGAACCATCGCCGCCAACTGTTGCTGGCCCTCGGTGCGGGTGCGCTCTCCGCGCCGCTCGCGTCCTTCGCCCAGCAACCCGCGCCCGGGATGCGCCGCATTGGGATCCTCGGCCCGTCCTCGCTGAAGGCGGCGGCAGGCCGGTGGCCTGCCTTTCTTTCCGGACTGCGTGACCTGGGCTACGTCGAAGGCAAGAACCTGCTCATCGAATCCCGCTGGGCCGAGGGCAAGTACGAGCGGCTGCCCGAACTCGCGGCCGAGCTGGTGCGCCTCAACGTTGAGGTCATCGTGACGCACACCGCGACGGCATCGCTGGCCGCCAAACGGGCCACGACTTCGATCCCGATCGTGATCGCCGCGACAGGCGACGTGCAAGCGTCCGGCGTTATCGACAACCTCGCACGGCCGGGCGGCAATATCACCGGACTGAGCATTTTCGCTCCCGAGGTGAGCGCAAAGCGGCTCGAACTGGTCATGGAGGCGCTGCCGAAGACCAGGCGCATTGCTTTTCTCGCCAATGGCAACAATGTGTCTCTGAAAGAGACCCTGGCGCAGACGCAGGAGCAGACGGCCAAGTCGCTGAAGGTGGCGGTGCAAAGGTTCGAGGTCAAGGATTCCAAGGAGATCGAGACCGCCATTGCGGCGATGGGAAAGCAAGGCATTGGTGCTGTCGTGATCGAGGACGATCCATTGCTGCTCGGCAACTCCGCAGCCATTGCGATCCATTCGGTTCGCCACCGGATTCCGGCGATCGCCGCGGTGGAATTCGCGGAGGCCGGCGGCATGATCGGGTTCGGGGTCGATTTTCCCGCGATGTTCCAGCGTGCCGCCACGTTCGTTGACAAGATCCTCAAGGGCGCGAAACCCGGCGACCTGCCGGTCGAGCGGGCGAGCAAGTTCGAGCTGGTGATCAACCAGAGCACTGCCAAAGCGCTCGGGATCAAAATGCCGCAGTCGATTCTGCTCCGTGCCGACCGGGTGATCGAATGAAAACCTTGACCGAATTTTTGGGCCGACTCTTACTCGCCGCGCTCCTGCTCCCCGCAGTGGCCATCGCACAGGACGCCGCAAAGACGCTGCGCGTAGGCTGGCTCTCGCCGGGCTCGGCCGAAACGCAGACCGTTCTGCTCGACGTGCTGCGCGCCGGGTTGCGCGACGTGGGCTATGTCGAGGGCAGGAACCTGGTGATCGAAAAACGCTGGGCCGACGGTAAGCCCGAGCGGGTGCCGCAATTGGCCAAAGAACTCTCCGCCGCAAAAGTCGTGGCCATCGTGACCGTGTTCACCGCCACGGCGGTCGCGGCGAAACAAGCGGTGAGCGACGTGCCCATCATCTTCACGATGGTCAGCGATCCGGTCTATGCCGGGCTGGTGAAGGACCTCGCACGGCCGGGCGGGAACGTGACGGGCCTTGCCAGCCTGAATATCGAGCTGGCGCCCAAGCGCCTCGAGATCCTGCACGAAATCCTGCCGGCGGTGAAGAAGGTGGCCTTCTTTTACCGCAGCAACCTCGAGACCGATCGCGGCAAGCTCGAGGCGACGCAGCAGGCAGCCGGCAAGATGGGCGTGCAGATCCTGCCGGTCGACGTCCAGCGCGTGGCGTTCCCCGAAGCGTTCAAGGGCGCGGCAGCGGCCGGAGCCAAGGCGGCGATCGTCGTGCTGAACGGTTTCAGTTTCGACGCCCGGCGCGAAATCGTGGCCCTGGCCGCCAAGCACCGCCTGCCGGCCATCTACGAGACGCCGCCCTTCGTCACCGAAGGGGGGCTCATCTCCTATTCGGTCAGCCAGTACGCACAGATCGGCCGGGCGGCGGTCTACGTCGACAAGCTCTACAAGGGCGCCAGGGCGGGCGACCTGCCGGTAGAACAGGCGGCGACGCTCGAGATGATCGTCAACGTGAAGCACGCCAAGGAGCTGGGCATCAAGATGCCGGAGTCGATCATGCTGCGCGCGACGCGGGTGATCGACTGACCCGGCACTCCTAGTCGAGCAGCGTCTGCAGCCGCGCGACCACGTCGGCCGTTACGTTTTCGGGCGCGCGCTCCTTGAATGCGCCATGCCGGGTCCTCATGTCGAGGGTGCGAGCGTGATTGCATGCTATGACGCCCTGGGTGTCCGTTCCGCTGCCCATCAGCGTGACCGCAAAGCCCGCGTAGCGCGCCATGGCGCCGCCCTGCGTGATCGGGCAGACGAGGGTCAGCCCGCCCAGGTTGAATGCCTTGGGCGAAACCACGAAGACGAATCGCGCGCCGCGCTGTTCGGCGCCCTTGGTCGGGTCGAGATCCACGTGCCAGATCTCGCCCCGGTCGGGCACGCGCATCAGAGGATCTCTTTGCCGACCGGCCCGGCCGATTGCCAGTCCCGCTCCTGCGCGGAGGCCTTGCGCTTGAAATCGCACTGGGCCAGCAGCCCGGCCAGGGTGTACTTGGCCTTGGTCACCGGCGTGAGCGTGACCCTGCCGCGATCGACCTCCACCTTGACGCGCGAACCGGGGCCGAGATTCAGCTGCTCGAGCGACGGTTTGGGGATCGCGACGACGACGGAGCCGCCGATGGAGCGCAATGTGGCGTTGGACATGGTCGGGCGCCTCCGGAAGAAGTTAAATATTAGTATAACATTCCCCTCCGTTCGCCTCGAACGCGAACGGCCGCTGCGCCAGCGACCCAAGTCGAAGGGCAGTCTGCGCCCGAATAGGCGCTGCCGTGCCTCGGTGATACAGTCCCGCCCTGTGAGGACACTCTGAACAGCGCTGCTGCCGCGACACCCGACGGATCCGCGCCCCGCCGCATCTATCGCGGGCGCCTGTTCCGCAAGTATTTCTTCTCCATCATCGCGCTGGTCTCGGGCGTGCTGCTGCTCTCCGGCGGCATCAGCGTCTACTTTTCGTATCAGGAAAACAAGGCCGCGCTGGCCAGCCTGCAGCAGGAGAAGGCCGTGGCGGCGGCCTCGCGCATCGAGCAGTTCATCAAGCAGATCGAGCAGCAGTTAGGCTTTGCGGCGCTGCCACAACTGGGCGCGGACGGCGTCGAGCAGCGGCGCATCGAGTTCCTCAAGCTGCTGCGCCAGGTGCCCGCGGTCACCGATATCACGCAGATCAGCCCGGCGGGGCAGGAGATCCTTTCGGTGTCCCGCTTGTCGATGGACGTATCCGGGTCGTCGAAGGACCGCCGGAACGACCCGGCGTTCCTCGGCGCCAAGCAGGGGCAGACCTGGTTCGGGCCGGTGTACTTCAGGAAGGAGACAGAACCTTACATGGCCCTTGCATTGCGCTCGGGTGGGCCGGCCGGCGCGGTGACGGTGGCCGAGGTGAACCTCAAGTTCATCTGGGACGTGGTCACGCGCATCAAGATCGGCGTGAAGGGCAAGGCGTACGTCATCGACGGCGGCGGGCATCTCGTGGCCGACCCGGACATCGGGCTGGTATTGCGCAAGACCGACTACTCCCAGCTCGATCACGTGAAGGCCGCGCTTGCCGGGCCGACCGCGAAAGATGACCCGGCGCGCCTCGCGCTCGACCTCGCGGGCAAGGAAGTCCTCACCGCCTTTGCGGGTGTCGAGCCGCTGGGCTGGAAGGTGTTCGTCGAGCAGCCGGTGTCCGAGGTCTACGCCACGCTCAACGCGACCATCGTGCGCACCGGCATCCTGATCGTGGCGGGACTCCTGTTCTCGGCGCTGACCGCATGGTGGCTCGCGCGCAGCATGGTGCGGCCGATCCGCACGCTGCAGGAAGGCGCGCAGCGCATCGGCGAGGGCGACCTCTCGCAGCGGATAGACATTCGCACCAACGACGAACTCGAGGCGCTGGCCGGGCAGTTCAACGACATGTCGGCCCGGCTGACCGAGTCGTACGCGGGCCTCGAGCGCAAGGTCAACGAACGCACGGAAGCGCTTACGGAGTCGCTGGAAAAGCAGACGTCGATCGTCGAAATCCTGCGCGTGATCAGCAGTTCCCCGACCAATACGCAGCCCGTGTTCGACGCGATCGTCACGAGCTGCCAGCGCCTGTTCCAGGGGCGTGCGGTGGCGTTCGTGCAGCCCAACGGCGACATGATCGAGACAGTCGCGTTCGCCGACGACGGCACGGCCGGCGAGAAGCAGGGCGGGTTCCTGAAGCCCTGGCCGCTCGACCGGGACAGCGCGGCCGGCGCGTGCATCATCGACGCCCGCGTCATCAACGTCGGCGACACGACCGAGGGCGTGAAGGAATTCCCGCGCATGAAGGATCTTGCGCAGGCACTGGGCTACCACTCGGGCCTGTTCGTTCCGCTGATCCGCGATGGCAAATCCGCCGGCGCGATCGCGATCCTGCGCTCGACCTCCGGGGAGTTCAACGAGCAGCAGGTGTCGCTTGCCCGGACCTTCGCCGACCAGGCCATGATCGCCATCGAGAACGTGCGCCTGTTCAACGAAATCCAGGACAAGAGCCGCCAGCTCGAGGTGGCGGGCAAGCATAAGTCAGAGTTCCTCGCCAACATGTCGCACGAGCTGAGGACGCCGCTCAACGCGATCATCGGTTTCTCCGAGGTGCTCATCGACAAGATGTTCGGCGAGCTGAACGAGAAGCAGGAGGACTACCTCAAGGACATCTTCACCTCGGGCAAGCACCTCCTGTCGCTCATCAACGACATCCTGGATCTCTCGAAGATCGAGGCCGGGCGCATGGACCTCGAGCCTTCCACCTTCCAGGTGCCGGATTCGCTCGCCAACGCGATGACGCTGATCCGCGAGCGGGCCACGCGGCACGGCATCAACCTGGTGCTGGAGTGCGACCCGCAGATCGGCGAGTGGAAGGCGGATGAGCGCAAGTTCAAGCAGATCCTGCTGAACCTGCTCTCCAACGCGGTGAAGTTCACGCCCGACAACGGCAAGGTCACGGTGCGCGCCCGTCTTGATGGCGCGATGCTCGAAGTCGCCGTCGTCGACACCGGCATCGGCATCGCCGCGGAGGACCATGCGGCGGTGTTCGAGGAGTTCCGCCAGGTCGGGCGGCACTACACCAACAAGAACGAGGGCACGGGCCTGGGCCTCGCGCTCACCAAGAGATTCGTCGAATTGCATGGCGGCCGCCTGTGGCTCGCGAGCGAGCCGGGCAAGGGCTCCACATTCACCTTCAACATTGCGAACCAGCCATGAGCCTGATCCTGATTGTCGAAGACAACGAAAAGAACATGAAGCTGGTGCGCGACATCCTCCAGGCCAAGGGCTACCAGACCCTCGAGGCGATCAACGCCGAGGACGGCGTCAAGCTCGCCGCGGAACACAACCCGGACCTCGTGCTGATGGACATCCAGCTGCCGGGCATGAACGGCATGGAGGCGCTGAAGGTGCTGCGCGCGGATCCGGGCACTGCCGAGATCCCCGTGATCGCCATCACGGCCTCGGTCATGACCCAGGACAAGCAGAACATCATGGACTGCGGGTTCAACGCGTTCATCGAGAAGCCCATCAACCTGCGCGAGTTCCTCGCGACGGTCCAGGCGAAGGTCCGCCCGCCCGCATGAGCGCGCCGACGAAAATCCTCGTCGTCGACGACACGCCGCACAACGTCAAGCTGCTGGCCGACATCCTCGGGATGAAGGGGTACGCGGTCACTACCGCGACCCACGGGCAGGAGGCGCTGGACAAGGTGGCGGCCGACATGCCGGACCTGATCCTCCTCGACATCATGATGCCCGGGCTGTCGGGTTACGACGTGTGCAATCGCCTGCGTGCGGACCCGGCCACGGCGCTGTTGCCGATCGTGCTGTGCACCTCGCTCGATCCGGGACAGGAGCGCGTCAAGGGGATCGAAGCCGGCGCGGACGATTTCCTGACCAAGCCGATCAACCAGGCGGAGCTGTTTGCGCGGGTAAAGTCGCTGCTGCGGATCAAGACGCTGCAGGACGAGGTCAAGGCGCAGACCGCCCAATTGGCCGAGTTGAACGCCAAACTCGAAGGAAGGGTGAACGAACAGGTGGGGCAGCTCGGACGCCTGAAGGGATTCTTTTCCCAGCACCTGGCCGACGCGATCATGAACGGCGGCGGGGACGACCTGCTCAAGACCCACCGGCGCGAGATCAGCGTGGTGTTCATCGACCTGCGCGGGTTCACTGCGTTTACCGATCGCGCTGAGCCTGAAGAGGTGATGGAGCTCCTGCGCGCCTACCACGCCGACATGGGCCGCATCGTACTCGCGCACGGCGGCACGCTGGAGAGATTCGCGGGCGACGCGATCATGGTGTTCTTCAACGATCCGGTGCCGATGGAAAAGCCCGCGGAGAACGCGGTGCGCATGGCACTGGAGATGCGCGACGCCTTCCCGCCCATCGGCGAAGTGTGGAAGAAGCGCGGCTACGACCTGGGCCTGGGCTGCGGTGTGGCGCAGGGCTACGCCACGCTGGGTGCGATCGGCTTCGAGGGTCGCTGGGACTATGCTGCGATCGGCAACGTGACCAACCTCGCCGCGCGGCTCTGTTCGGAAGCCGCTGCGGGACAGGTGCTGGTCGATCGCAAGATCATGGCGAAGCTGGACGGTCAGGTGGAGGCGACGGATGTGGGGCCGCTCAACCTCAAGGGCATCGCGCAGCCGGTGCCAGCGTTTTCGGTGGTGGGGTTCAAGCCCGCAGGCTGATCACTCGGGCTGCATCCCGATATCCTTCACCAACTTCCCCCAGCGCCCGCGCTCGGCGCGCAGGAACTCGCCCAAGGCCTCAGGCGTGCTTGCGCCTTCGTTGACGAGGCCGAAGTCGTACAGCTTCTGCGCTATTTCCGGGTCGGCCAGCACCCGGTCCATTTCCCGGTTCACGCGCTGGATGATGCCCGCTGGGGTGCCGGTCGGGGCGAACAGCGCGAACCAGCCGACATACTCGAACCCCGGGTAGGTTTCGGCCAGGGCCGGGACGTCCTCCAGCCCGCGTACCCGCTTGCCCGCGCTGACCGCGACCGCGCGCAGCTCGCCGCGCTTGATGAACGGCAGCAGCGCGGCCGAGCTCACCAGCACCACCTGCGTGCGCCCGGCAATCGTGTCCTGGATCGCCGGCGCGACGCCCGTATACGGGACCTGCAAGAGGCCGACCCCCGCCGTCTTGTTCAGCATCTGGCTCATCATGCCGCTGAAGGTCTTGGTGCCTTCGTTGGCCGCCGCGAGCTTGCCGGGCGAGGATTTGTCCAGCGCAACCAGTTCGGCGAGCGTCTTCGCCGGGACGGAAGGGTTCACGGCGACGACCATCGGCGACTTGGCGATCATCGCCACCGGCGCGAAATCCTTCTCGGGGTCGTAGGGCAGGGCCTTGAAGGTCAGCGGGTTGGTGATGATCGCGGCCGTGGTCGCGAAGTAGTAGGTATATCCGTCGGCGGGAGCTTTGGCGGCAGCTTGCGCCCCGATCACGTTCTGGCCGCCCGGACGGTTCTCCACCACGACCTGCTGCCCGAGCAGGCGCGACAGGCGCTCGGCGAGAAAGCGCGCCGTGATGTCGGGAGAGGTCCCCGGCGGCTGCGAGATGATGAATTTCACCGGCCGGGCCGGCCAGTCCTGTGCGTTGGCAGAGCCGTAAATTGCGGCAAACAGAAGCAGTGCGCGAAGCAGCAAACGAAAGTTCATTTTCCAGTCCCCTGATTTCGGATGGCGCACTTTAGCACCGCTCACGGACGCACCGCCGGTGTTTCCACCTTCATCCCACGCGCCCGCCACATGAGGTAGTACTCGAGTTCAACGTATTCCTTCGACCCGTACTCGTACGCCTCGGCCCGCATGCCGGACATGCAGTTGCGCAGGCGCCGTTGCAGGGAGCCCAGTCCCTGCCATTCCAGCCGGTAGATCGGGTAGCCGGTGGGATGCGCCTGCGGGATCACGTTTCCGGCGAGGTGGCGGCCCCAGTTCTGGTCGTGGCATTGGGTGCACGACATATCTATCTGGCCGATCTTGCGGTAGAAGAGGGCGCGTCCTGCATCGAGGGAAAGCTGCGTGGCCGGCGTGACTGATATCGCGATCGGCATCCCGCGTGACTGGCGCGCCACGAACGCAGTCAGCGCGAGCAGCTCGCGGCTTTCATAGGCGAGGGGATTGGCCTGCTGCCGCTCGACGCGGCAGGCGTTGATGCGCTGCTCGAGGTTCACGAGTCGCCCAGTCTTCGCTTCCGGCGCCGGGTGGCGGGCCGCTACGCCTTTCAGGCTGACCGCCGCATCCCCATGGCAGTCGGCGCAGGCGCGCTCCGCTGCGCCGCCCTTCCTCTTCCACGCGGCTTCGCCCTCCAGCACCCACAGCGTGGCCGGGTTGCTGGCGTCGTCGTCCTGCATGGCGCGCGTCTCGCGGCCCATCTGCTCGTAGCCCGAACGGCGCTCGGACAGCGGGATCTCCTGCGCCGTTGCCTGCGCGATCGTGGCGAGCAGGCATGCAGCCATGCAGGCTTTGCGCATCGGGTGGTGCAGGGTCAGGTAACGGTGATCGTCGCGGAGCTGGACACGGCAAACCCGTTGTCGCCGCGCCAGTGGAAGGCGATGGTCCCGCTTTCGGACGCCACCATGAAGAAAGAGAGGTAGGGATTGGCAGAGATGGCCGGCTGCAGCTCGGCGCTGAATACCTCCACGCCGTTGTAAATGCAGGTGAACAGTCGCACGATGTCGCGCGGGATCGCCTGGCCGCGCTCGGTGCGGCGATACCCGGTCTCCATGTTGTGCGAGACGAGAGTCTTGATCTCGATGACCTCGCCGCGCCTGGCGGTCCTTGGGACGGTGACGAGGGCGTTGGCCATCAGAGGTCCTCCAGGCAGGCGGCGATGGTCACTACTGTCGGCGCCGAGCCGGACCACCAGGTGCCGTCGCTCATCTGTGCAATCGCGACGAGCGTTTGCGTGTCGGCGAGCCGCACGCGCGTGGCGACGCTCGCGCGGCCGGCGCGCGGGCCGAGCCTGACGCCGAGGATCACGGGCTCCGGGTTGCGCTCGCTGAAGATATGGATCGCCCGGACGTGGTCAGCCTCGGTCATGGGACTGTCGACGGTGACCGAAA
Source organism: Pseudomonadota bacterium (assembly GCA_031408275.1). Lineage (GTDB taxonomy): Bacteria > Pseudomonadota > Gammaproteobacteria > Burkholderiales > SG8-39 > SZAS-79. Next base: position 6,586 of record JANNWA010000325.1, on the reverse strand, counting down.
TCGCGACGCTGTTGCCGTTGTCCACGAGGGGCGGCACCTCCAGGCGTACGCGGCCCCTGGCCACGGGTTTCGAGCCGGTGACCCGGGTGATCGCCGCGAGCATGTCCTGTTCGGTGCCACGGAGCATGTTTACCGTGGCTTGCGCGCGGGCGATGCCGGGCAGGCCCGCGCCGGCGGCCAGTCCGGCGGCCGAAGCAAGGAATTCGCGGCGGGTGCGTTTTCTAGTCATTGGGCATTGAGCGTCTTCAGGTAAGCCACTACGTCCTCGATCTGCTCCGCCGTCAGCAGCGGCTTGCCGCGAAACGCCGGCGCCACGCGGTTCAGGCCTTCGGTGCGATGGTAGGACGGCATGATGGTCGCAGGGTTCACTTGGCGGGAATCCACGATCCGCTGGCGCAATTGCGCTTCCGACCACCGGCTGCCGGCGCCCGCGAGGCTGGGCGCGAGGTCGCCCTGGAAGCGCTCCTCGGGAAACGGGCCGCTGTGGCACAACAGGCACAACCCGACCTGGCGGTTGGCGACGATCGACCGGCCGCGCGCCGGGTCGCCCTTGGTTGCGGTGAGCGGTTCCGGGATCGAGTCCTGCGCCGCCGCGGCAGATGCAAAGAGCGCCGCGGCGGCGAGGACCTGCAGCCTCACCTTAGACGAGCGTGATGCCGTGGTTCTTGAGCGGGAAGGAGCGGATGCGCTTGCCCGTGGCGCGGAAGAGCGCGTTCAGCACCGCCGGTGCCGCGACGCAGATCGTGGGCTCGCCCACGCCGCCCCAGAAACCGCCCGAGGGCATCACGATCGACTCCACCTTGGGCATCTGCGCGATGCGCATCGAGTTGTAGGTGTCGAAGTTCGTCTGTTCCATTTGCCCGTTCTTGACCGTGCACTCCTGGTCGAACACGGCCGAAAGCCCGTAAACGAACGAGCCCGCGATCTGCCGGTCGATCTGCGCCGGGTTCACCGCGTACCCGGTGTCCGTCGCCGCGACGATGCGGTGGATCTTGACCTTGCTGCCGTCCTTGACCGAGATCTCGGCACAGGCCGCCACATAGCTGCCGAACGCGCGGAAATGCGCGAGGCCCAGATGCCGGCCCGCCGCGAGAGGCTTGCCCCAACCGCCTTTTTCAGCAACCGCATTCAGAACTGCGAGCGACTTCGGGTTCTTCGTCATCAGCGCGCGGCGGAACTCAAGCGCGTCCTTGCCCGCGGCGTCGGCGAGTTCGTCCATGAAGCACTCGAGGAAGATCGCGTTCTGGTTGATGTTCACCCCCCGCCAGAAGCCCGGCGGCACATGCGGGTTGCGCATCGCATGGTCGACCTTGATGTTCGGGATCGTGTACTCGAGCGAATGCTCCCCCGTGGGCCAGAAGCCCTGGAAGGAGAACGGGTCCTTGCCCTTGTCGAGGGCGGCCGGGCGGACGGCGGCGAGGATCGACTGCCCCGACAGGCGGATTTCCAGGCCGGTCAGGTTGCCGCCGGCATCGAGCCCCCCGGTCAGCTTGCCCATCATGATCGGGTGGAACTTGCCTTGCAGCATGTCCTCTTCGCGCGACCAGAGCAGCTTCACCGGCGTGCCGGGCATGGTCTTGGCGATCAGGACCGCCTGGCGCACGTAGTCGGTGAACCCGCGCCGGCCGAATCCGCCGCCGAGCAGCAGTTTTTCGACGTCGCACTTTCCGACCGGATGGCCGGAAGCTTCGGCGGTGGCTGCAAGGGCGGCTTCGCCGTTCTGGGTGCCGACCCAGACCTTGCAGCTGTCGGCCGTGTAGAGCGCCGTCGCGTTCATCGGCTCCATGCATACATGGTTCTGGTACGGGTAGGCGTACACCGCCTCGATTTTCTTGGCGGCCCCGGCAATCGCGGCCTTTGAATCGCCCGCGAGGTTATGGACGAACGTCTGCTCGGCGGAGAGGCCTTCCTTCAGCATCTCGTTGATCGACGCGCTCGACACTTTCGAGTTTTCGCCGCCGTCCCACTCGATCTTGACGGCTTCGAGCGCGGAGTTGGCCTGCCACCAGGTGTCGGCGACCACCGCGATGGCGTTCTCGATCTGCACGACCTTCTTCACGCCGGGCATCGAGGACGCCTTGGCGGCGTCGAAGCTCTTGACCTTGCCGCCGAAAATCGGGCAGTCCTTGATCGACGCGTTGAGCATGCCAGGCAGCTTGAAGTCGACGCCATAGATCTGCTTGCCCGTCACCTTGTCCGCCGTGTCGAGGCGCTTGAGGGGCTTGCCGATGAGCTTCCAGTCCTTGGGGTCCTTCAGCGGCACGTCCTTCGGGACCTCGAGCTTGGCCGCCGCTTCGGCGACCTTGCCGTAGGTGGTCTTGCGGCCCGAGGGCTTGTGGGTGATGACGCTGTTGGCGGCGACGCATTCGGAGGCCGGGACCTTCCATTGGTCGGCCGCCGCCTGCACGAGCATGATGCGCGCCGCTGCGCCGCCCTTGCGGACGTAGTCGTGGGAGGTGCGGATGCCGCGGCTGCCGCCGGTTCCGAAGTCTCCCCAGACGCGCTTGCGCGCGACGTTGGTGCCGGGGGTCGGGTATTCGGTCGTGACCTTGGCCCAGTTGCACTCGAGTTCCTCGGCCACCATCTGGGCGAGACCGGTGAGCGAGCCCTGGCCCATCTCGGAGCGCGCGATGCGCACGACGACGGTGTCGTCCGGGCGGATCACCACCCAGACGCCGATTTCGGGTGAACCGTCCGCTGCGCGGACCACGGCCGGGCCGCCGTACGGCAGGCGCAGGCCGAGGGCGAGGCCGCCGGTGACGGCGGCGGTGCCGACGATGAAGGAGCGGCGGGAGACTTTGGGAAGGATGTTCATGGCTGCCCCCTTAGGCCTTGGCCGCGGCGTGGATCGCCTCGCGGACCTGCTGGAACGTGCCGCAGCGGCAGATGTTGGTGATCGCGGCGTCGATCTCCGCGTCGGTGGGCTTGGGCTTGACCTTGAGGAGCGCGGACACCGCCATGATCATGCCCGACTGGCAGTAGCCGCACTGCGGCACGTCGTTCTCGATCCAGGCTTTCTGCACCTTGGTGAGCGCGCCTTTGTTGGCGAGGCCCTCGATCGTGGTGATCTTCTTGCCTTCGGCCGAACTGACGGGCATGACGCAGGAGCGCACCGCCTCTCCGTTCATGTGGACCGTGCACGCACCGCACTGGGCGACGCCGCAGCCGTACTTCGTGCCGGTAAGGCCGATCTGCTCCCGGATCACCCAGAGCAGCGGGGTGTTCGGGTCCACATCGACGTTGACTGCTTTTCCATTGACTGTCAGGCGCGCCATTCTGTCGTCTCCGCTGGGTCGTCGCGCGGCGAAAGAGCTCGCGCGGGAGGCTAATGTAGCCCCATGATCCTCCACCTGCAACACCCGTATTGCGGGATCCTGCCGGTCGTATTCGGGATTGGAATAGAACCCGCCCGAATGGCGTGGGGGCCGTACACTGGCGGCCTGATTCCGAGGGGAGAAAGCCATGCGCCTGAACCGATTCATGATCCGCCCGCTTGTGGAGCAAGGCCTGCGGGAGGAACTCAACGCCGGAGACACCACCGGGGGCTTTCTCGTCTGGGACGAGGATCCGGTTCAGACCGGCCAGATCTACGCCAAGGGCCACGGGGTGGCCTGCGGGCTCCTGTTCGCGGACGAAACGATAAAACTGATCGATCCGGACGCCGAGATCGAGCACTGCGTCGAGGAAGGCGCCGAAATCGCCCCCGGCACGGTGCTCCTCAAGATCCGCGCCAAGGCCTCGGCTTTCTTCATGATCGAGCGCGCGGCGCTCGACTGGATCCAGCAACTCTCGGGCATCGCCACCAAGACGCGCAAGTACGTCAACCTCGTCAAGCACACCAAGGTGCGCCTGACCGACACGCGCAAGGGTTGGCCGGGCCTGCGCATGGTGCAGAAATACGCGGTGCGTGTCGGCGGCGCGCACAACCACATCTTCAACCTGTCCAACTGCGTCCTGGTCAAGGACAACCATATCAAGATCGCGGGCAACATCAGGAACGCGATCGAGATCCTGCGCGCGCGCGCCCAGCACACCTTCAAGATCGAGGTCGAATGCGAGTCGCTCGCCATGGTGCAGGAGGCGCTCGATTGCGGTGTCGAGATCATCATGTTCGACAACATGGACCTGGACGAGATGCGCGAGGGCCTCAAGCTGGTCAACAAGCGCGCCATCACCGAAGCCTCCGGCGGTGTCAACGAGAGCACGATCGTCGCGATCGCCGAGACCGGCGTGGACGTGATCTCGGTGGGCGACCTCACGCACACGGTCAAGGCGGTGGACATCAGCCTCGACGTGAAGGACATCAAGCCGAGCGCCATCCGCACCATCGAAAGACTCAAGACGCAGGCGTCTTCCACTCGGGCCGCGGGCTGACATGGCGCGTACGGTTCGGTTTCGCGCCAAGCACGGCATCATCGTCGCGCTGGACGCGGACACGGTCGATGCCTGCAAGCGCACGATCGACCTCACCACGGCGGTCGACGGCGTGGTCGGCTACAAGTTCGGCATGACCATGGCGCTGAACCTGGGCCTGGCCGAGGCGGTGCGCCAGTTGCGCGCGCACACCGACCTGCCGCTGCTCTACGACCACCAGAAGGCCGGCCCGGACGTGTTCGACATGGCCGCCAAGTTCGTGGCGCTGTGCGCCGAGGCGAAGGTGGACGGCCTGATCCTCTTCCCGATCGCCGGGCCGCGCGCGGTCGAAGGCTTCGTCGGCGAGTCGCTCAAGCAGGGCATCCTGCCGCTGGTCGGCGGCGACCTGCCGTTTCCCGACTACAACATGAGCGGCGGCGGCTATGTGGCCGACGACGCCCTTGAGCGCATCATCGACAAGTCCGTCGAGGTCGGCGCGAACCACTTCGTGATCCCGGGCAACACGACGGACAAGCTACGCCACCATGCCGCCCGGCTCGTTTCCAAGCTGCGCGCCCCGGTGTTCATCGTCCCCGGGATCGGGCCGCTGGGCGGCAAGATCGGCGACCTGGTGCGCGCCGCCAACGGATGCAGCGTCTACGGCGTGGTGGGCCGTGCTGTGTATGGAGCCCCGGACCAGGCTGCGGCTGCGCGCTCGCTGGTCGACGAAGCCATGGCGGCCGCCTGATGGCGGGAGGCGCAGTTGTGAGGGGCGCGCCGCAGCCGGTGGTGCTGTTCGACTGGGGCGAAACCCTGATGTGGGTCCCGGGCATGATCCACGATCCGCAGCGGCACCTCGCCTGCGTGGAGGCCGTCTACGAGTCGGATATCCGGCCCGAGCTCGGGTCCGGCGGCGCGCAGCTCCCGCTGGCCATCTTCATCGAGTACTACCACGAGGCCTGCCGCAGCCAGATCGCGCTATCGAAGGAGACGCTGCGCGAGCACAGCTTCGACGACCGCTTCGCGCTGACGCTGCGCAGAGCCGGGCTGAAACACATGCCGGACGCCGCGGCGCTGCGGCGGATGTCCGATGCGCTGGGCCGCGAAGTCACCAAAGGCGCGCGCCTGCTCGATTTTGCGGGCGAGGTCGTCGAAAGCCTGGCGCGCTCCTATCGACTGGGCGTGGTTTCCAACTATCCGCATGGTCCCGTGGTGGGGGCTTCCCTTGCACGTTTCGGTATGCGGCAGCATTTCGAAACTGTCGTGGTCTCCTCGGACACCGGGTGGATGAAGCCGCACGCCGAGTGCTATGCGCCGGCGCTGGCGGCGATGTCAGCGCCGGCCGGCCGCACGCTGATGGTCGGAGACGACCTGCGCAACGACGTCAAGGGCGCCAAGGCGCTGGGCCTCTTTACCGCGTGGATCGCGCCGAATGCCAAGGCGGTCGATCGGGACGTGGATATCCACCTGACCTGCCTGTCGCAGCTGCCTGCGCATTGCGAACGGATCTTTTCATGAGCCTGCAAACGAACCTGCTGATCGACGGCAAGTTCGGGCCCGCGGCTTCGGACGAGACTTTTGCCACCGCAAGCCCGATCGATTTTTCGACCCTGGCCCATGTGGCGAAGGCCGCGGTCGCCGACGTGGATCGTGCGGTAGCTGCCGCGCGCAGCGCGTTCGACGGCGGCAAGTGGTCCGGCATGCAGCCATTTGCGCGTGGCAAGTTCCTACGCGCGATCGCCGACGGGATCAGGAAAGATGCGGCGCGGATCGCGGAGATCGAGACCCGCAACGGCGGCAAGACCATCGCCAATTCGGAGAACGAAGTGGACAGCGCGGCGAACGTGTTCGAGTACTACGCCGGCGCGATGGACAAGTTCTTCGGCGACACGATCCCGATGGGCGCCAGCGTGCTCGACTTCACGCTGCGCGAGCCGCTCGGCGTGGTGGCGGCGATCACGCCGTGGAATTTCCCGTTCCTCGCGGCGGCCTGGAAAGTCGCGCCGGCGCTCGCCGCCGGATGCACGGTGATCCTCAAGCCGGCAAGCTACACGCCGCTCACGGCACTGATGCTGGGCGAGATCGCGCTCGCGGCGGGCGTGCCGGCTGGCGTGCTCAACATCCTGCCCGGGCCCGGCGCCGCTCTTGGTGAACGCATCGCCACCCATCCGGGCATCGACAAGATCTCGTTCACCGGCGAGACCACGACCGGGGCCAAGCTCCTCAAGCTGGG
>JANNWA010000324.1:0-9397 GCA_031408275.1 Pseudomonadota bacterium | reverse complement strand
GCAGCCGCGCGGCCTCGCCCCGCGCGAGCCGCGCTTCGGATGCAAGCGCGGCGGCGCGCGCTTGGTCCGCGCAGACGGTGATGAAGCAATTGAGGACGGGCTGCAGGCGTGCAATGCGCCCCAGCACGGCGCCGACCAGTTCCACGGGGGAGACTTTCCGCGCGGCGATCAGCGGTCGGAGCTCGGCCGCCGTTTTCAGGCACAGTTCTTCGGACACTTGCACCCCTCAGTTCTTGCGGATGTTCCAGTAGTAATTGCCCGGCCCGGTCACGATGCCGCTGATGTTCTTCGCCATTGCGCCCGGCTGGCGGTACTCGCCGATCGGCGCGTGGGTGCCGATTTCGAAGGCGCGCGCCTGGATGGCCTCGGCGAGCTTTTTCTTCTTCGCAGCGTCTGTTTCGCGCAGGAACTGCGCGCGCAGCTCCTCGATGCGCTCGTCCTTGGGCCAGCCCACCCAGCCCGACTTCTCGCCGCGCGCATCGAGCGCCGCATTGTTGATCGGGTTCCAGATGTCGGGCGAATCCCAGGCGGCGAAGATCAGGTTCCAGCCGCCCTTGTCGGGCGCGTCCTTCCTGGCCCGGCGCGCGACCAGCGTCTGCCAGTCCATGGCCTGCAGGTCGACCTTGAAGCCGGCCTGGCGCAACAGCTGCGCGCCGACGTCGGGGAGTTTGTTGATCGAATAGATGTCGGTGGGCTTGAGCAGCACGACCGGCGTGCCGTCGTAACCGGAGCTCTTGAGCAGTTCCTGGGCTTTCTTCAGGTTCGATTTTGCCTGCACGTCGCTGCCGGCTGTGCTTGCATAGGGCGTACCGCACGTGAACATCGAGGCGCAGGTGGAATACAGGTCCTTCGAGCCGACCTGGGCGCGCAGGAACGGCTCCTGCGCGAACGCAGCGATCGCCGCGCGGCGCACGGCTGGATTGTCGAACGGCTTGTGCAGGTGGTTGAAGCGCGCCATGAACTGGCGGCCCAGCGGGGTGAAGAAGAACAGGCGCACGTTCTTGATCGCCTTGACCGATTCGTAGTTGTCGAACGCAAGCTGCTCGATGATGTCGATCTCGCCACGCTCAAGCGCATTCACCTGCGTTTGCGGGTCGCGCAGGCCCAGGTTCCATTCGACCCGTTCGACGAACACCGGTTTGCTCCCGGCGGACCCCGAAGGCGGCTCCTTGCGCGACACGTAGCGCGGGTTCTTCACGTAGATGGCCATCGCACCGGGCTTGAATTGCTCCTTGAGGAAGATGTAGGGTCCGGAGCCTGTGGTGTCCTCGATCTGCTTGAACGGGTCCGTCTCGGCCACGCGGCGCGGCATGATGAACGGCACGTTCGAGGAAGGCTTGCCAAGCGCCTCGAGCACGAATCCGCAAGGCTCGCGCAGGATGATGCGAAAGGTGTCCGCGCCGGGGGCGTCCATGCGTGCGACGAAGGTCATCAGCGCAATGCCCATTGAGTCGCGCTTTCCCCAGCGCGACAGCGAAGCGACCACGTCGTCGCCGGTGACGGGTTTGCCGTCGTGGAACTCGAGCCCTTTGCGCAGCTTGAACGTCCACAGGCGCTTGTCGGGCGAGACCGACCAGTCTTCCACCATCTGCGGCTTGATCTGGCTCTTCTCGTCGGTGCCGAACAGGGTGTCGTAGATCATGTAGCCGTGGTTGCGGCTCATGTAGGCGGTGGTCCAGACCGGGTCGATGATCGCGAGGTTGGAGTGCGGGACGACGCGCAGCACCTTTGGGTCGCCTTGCGCGAGGGTTGCCCCCGCGAAGGCGACGAGCGCGCAGGCGAGGAGCGGGGATCGGACGCGTTTCATCATGGGGGCGAAGGCCAGGCTGGTTGCGGGGGGCGGAGCTTTTCGAGGAGCCGCGCCAGGCGCAGCACGCCCGCGTCGTCGAACCGCCGGCCGACGATTTGCACGCCGATCGGCAGGCCATCCGCGCTCGCGGTCCAGTTGAGCGAGGCGGCTGGTTGCTCGGACATGTTGTACGGGACCGTGAAGGCGATGTGCGGCAGGGCGTTGCGCGGGTCGTTGCCCGGGCATGCAAGCCCGGCTTCGTAAGGCAGGATGGGCGAGGTGGGCGAAAGCACGAAATCGTAGGGCTGGCAGGCGTTCACCGCGGCTTCGCGCATTGCCATGACCTGCGCATAGGCCGCCATCACGTCGCGGCCGGAGAAGGCTCCTGCGCGCCAGGTGCACCATTCGGCGACGAACGGCAGCACCTTGCTTTGCCGATCGGCGGGCAGTTGGAGGAAATCATTGAAGGACCGGGCTTCGAAGAATCTGCACATCCCTTCGAGCATGTCCGGCGTGAGGAACGAGCCGATCTCTTCGACGACCGCGCCTTGGGCGGCAAGCGCCCTGGCAGCCGAATCCGCTGCGGCGCGGACCTCGGGATGGACCGCCAGCCCGGTCTTCATGTCGGGCAGGAATCCGATGCGCAGTCCCCTGGGATCGAGACCCTCGAGCCCCACGCTGTAGTCCCGCGCCTCATAGGGAAGGTTCATGAAGTCGCGCGCATCGGGCCGGCTGAGCGCATTCATCAGCAAGGCCGCATCGCGCACCGTGCGCGTCATCGGCCCGGTCACGCGGCCAAGGTAGGGCGGATAGACCGGCACGCGGCCCAGGCTCGGTTTGAGCGCGAAGATTCCGCAGTGGGTTGCCGGCAGGCGCACCGACCCGCCGATATCGGTTCCCAGGTTCAGCGGCGCGTAGCCGGCGGCGGCGGCCGCGCCTGCGCCGGAACTGGAACCCGAGGTGTTGCGGTCAAGCCGCCAGGGGTTGCGGGTAATCCCGTGGATCGAGGACAGGCCCGAGGACAGCATCCCGTAGTCGGGCATCGTCGATTTGCCTAGGATCACGCACCCGGCTTCGCGTACCCGTGCGGCCGGGGGCGCATCCGCAGCCGAAGGCGTGGCGTCCGAATTTGCCGCCGTGCCGATCGGCGCGGGATCGCCTTTCGTATAGATGTTTTCCTTGATCGTGACCGGTACGCCGTCGAGCGCCGACAACGGCGTGCCCGCATGCCAACGCGCCTCGGACGCACGGGCCTGGGCCAGCGCGGCTTCGCCGTGGACGAGGTACATGGCGTTCAGGTGCGGCTCCCAGCGGCCGAGCCGCGCAAGGGCGGCCCCGGCCACCTCGACCGGGGAGAGCCGGCGGGCCGCGAACGCAGCGCACAATTGCGCGGCGCTGAGGGAATGCAGGTCTTCGCTCATTCGCTCAATGATAGCGCCATCCGCGCCACGTGCCGGCGCCATGTGTTCCCGGCGCGCCCCGCCTGCGCGATATACTGCGGCGCGTTTCACAAGGAGGTTCCGAATTGCGCACGCTCTGTTTGTCCCTCGCACTGTTCTTCAGCGCCGCCGTCCATGCGGCACCTACCGAAATCCAGTTCTGGCATGCGATGGGCGGCCCGCTCGGCGACCAGGTCGAGGCAATTGCCAAGCGCTTCAACGCTGCGCAGAAGGATTACGTGGTGTCCACCGCCTACAAGGGCAACTACGACGAAACCATGGCGGCCGCTTTCATCGCGCATCGCGCCGGGACGGCGCCGCACATCGTCCAGGTATACGAGCTCGGCACCGCCAACATGATGGTTGCGCACAACGCCGTGCGCCACGTGTGGGAGGTGATGGCCGAAGCCGGGGAGCGCCTCGATTCCAAAGTCTTCGTCCCTGCGGTGGCCAGTTACTTCTCCGACCCGCAGGGCCGGCTCGAAGGCCTGCCGTTCAATACCTCGACACCAGTGATGTTCTACAACAAGGACGCGTTCCGCGCGGCGAAGCTCGATCCGGAAAAGCCGCCGAAGACCTGGTACGAAATGGTGCCGGTGCTCGGGGAACTGAAGGACGCCGGGAAGATGCCTTGCGGGTACGTGACTTCCTGGCCGTCGTGGGTACTGCTCGAAAACACCAGCGCCTGGCACAATCAGGAATTCGCCACCAAGGGTAACGGCATGGGCGGGCTGGACACGAAGCTGGTGTTCAACACGCACCTGATGATGCGGCACATCTCGACGCTCGCGTCGTGGGTGAAAGCCGAGTACTTCACCTACACGGGTCGCCGCGACGAGGCGGAAGTGCGCTTCACGCGCGGCGCGTGCTCGATACTGACGGCCTCGTCCGCGACCTATGCCGAACTGCGCGAAGCGGCGAAATTCGACTTCGGGGTGGCGCCGCTGCCTTACTACGACGACGTGAAGGGCGCGCCGCAGAATTCGCTGATCGGCGGCGGCGGATTGTGGGTCATGAACGGGCACAAGAAGCCCGAGTACAAGGGCGTGGCGAAATTCATGACCTACCTTTCACAGCCCGAGGTCCAGGCGGAATGGCACCAGAAAACCGGTTATGTGCCGACGACGGTCGCCGCCTATGAACTAACGAAGAAGCAGGGGTTCTACGCAAATAACCCCGGCCACGAGATTGCCATCAGGCAACTGCTGCTCAAGAACCCGACCAGCGATTCGAAGGGCATCCGGCTGGGATCTTTCCCGCAGATCCGCGCGATCATCGACGAGGAACTGGAGCAGGTCTGGAACCTCACCAAGACGCCCAAACAGGCTCTGGACGCGGCGGCGGAGCGCGGGAACGTACTGCTGCGCCAGTTCGAGGCGGCCAACAAGGCCGGCGTTCGGGCCGTCAGACCGGCACTTTCCGATTCCGCCCCGCGGAAGAAATAATTCTGTAGTATTTCCGAAATAAGGCGAGCGTAGACTCGCCCAAGTCCGAGAATTCACCACAATGAGGAGATTCCGATGCGCATCAATACGTTAGCCGCTGTCCTGGCATCCGCAAGCCTGTTTGCGGGGAATGCCCAGGCCCAGACCGAAATCCAGTGGTGGCACTCGATGACGGGCGCGCTCGGAGACCGGGTCAACGAGATCACCAACGGCTTCAACGCCGGCCAGAAGGAATACAAGCTCGTCCCGGTCTACAAGGGCTCCTATCCCGAGTCGATGACCGCCGCGATCGCGGCCTTCCGCGCCGGCAATCCGCCGCACATCCTGCAGGTGTTCGAAGTCGGCACCGCGACGATGATGTCGGCCAAGGGTGCGATCAAGCCGGTCTACCAGATGATGAAGGAGGCCAACGTCCCCTTCAACACCAAGGACTACCTCGGGCCCGTCGCCGGCTACTACACGGACAGCAAGGGGAACATGCTGTCGATGCCCTTCAACAGCTCGACGCCTGTGTTCTACATCAACAAGGACGCATTCAAGAAGGCCGGCCTGAACCCGGATGCGGCGCCCAAGACCTGGAAGGAGTTCGCGATCACGGCAGGCAAGCTCAAGGCTTCCGGCCAGGCTTGCGTGTACACCACGGGCTGGCCGTCGTGGGTGCATATCGAGAATTTCAGCGCCTGGCACAACCTGCCGATCGGTACGAAGGAAAACGGCATCGCGGGCCTCGACACCGAGTTCAAGATCAACTCGCCCGATCATGTCAAGCACATCGAAATGCTGGCCGGGTTCGCCAAGAACGGCTGGTTCACCTACTCCGGGCGCCGCAACGAGGCCGAGGCCAAGTTCTTCAGCGGCGAGTGCGCGATGCTGACCTCCAGTTCCGCCGCGCAGGCCAACATCAAGAAGAACGCCAAGTTCGAGTTCTCGGTCAATTTCCTGCCTTACAACGACGAAATCAAGGGTGCCCCGCAGAATTCGATCATCGGCGGGGCGACGCTGTGGGTGATGAGCGGCAAGAAACCGGCCGAGTACAAAGGCGTGACGAGCTTCTTCAAGTACCTGTCCTCGACCGACGTGCAGGCCAAGTGGCACCAGGAGACCGGCTACGTGCCAATCACCGTCGCCGCGTTCGATGTCACGAAGAAATCCGGCTTCTATGAAAAGAACCCGGGCACCGACATCGCCAACCGCCAGCTCATGAACAAGCCGGCCACGGCCAATTCCAAGGGCCTGCGATTCGGCAACTTCGTGCAGGGGCGCGAAGTGATCGAGGAAGAACTCGAGTCGGTGTTCGCGGGCAAGAAAGACGCCAAGACGGCCCTCGACAGCGCGGTCAAGCGCGGCAACGAGATCCTGCGCAGGTTCCAGGCGGCAAACAAAGGTTGAGGGAAAGGAGGGAGGCGCTGCCTCCCTCCTTCGGATCCTCCCACCGAACACCGTGACGAGCGGGGCTTAGCCTAAGTGGAAAAGCGCGTGGTTTTCGCCTCGGCGTGGCTGCCGTATGCGCTGGTGGCGCCGCAGATCGTCATCACGATCGTGTTCTTCTTCCTGCCGGCGTTCCAGGCGGTCTGGTTCTCCTTCCAGCTGCAGGACGCCTTCGGGCTGCACACCGAGTTCGTCGGCTTCCAGAATTTCAGGCAGCTGTTCGCCGACGAGCATTACCTGCACTCGTTCAAGGTGACGGCGGTGTTCAGCACGCTGGTGGCCGTGAGCGGGATAGTGATTTCACTCGTGCTGGCCACGATGGCCGATCGCGTTTTGCGCGGCGCCCTGGCTTACAAGACGTTCCTGATCTGGCCGTATGCCGTGGCGCCCGCCGTCGCCGGGGTGCTGTGGGGCTTCATGTTCGCGCCGTCGGTGGGCATCATCACCTGGGCGTTGAAGCAACTTGGCTATGAGTGGAACTATGTGCTCGAGGGCGACCAGGCGATGGCACTCGTGGTGATCGCTTCGGTGTGGAAGCACATCAGCTACAACTTCCTGTTCTTCCTGGCGGGCCTGCAGTCGATCCCCAAGTCGCTGATCGAGGCCGCCGCGATCGACGGGGCCGGGCCGATGCGGCGCTTCTGGACGATCGTGTTCCCGCTGCTTTCGCCGACCACGTTCTTCCTGCTGGTGGTGAACATCGTCTACGATTTGTTCGAGACGTTCGGCGTGATCGACGCCACCACACAGGGCGGCCCCGCGCAGGCCACCCAGATCCTCATCTACAAGGTCTATCACGACGGGGTCAAGTCGGCCGACCTTGGCGGGTCGTCGGCCCAGTCGGTGGTGCTCATGATCATCGTCATCGCGCTGACGGTGGTGCAGTTCCGCTTCGTCGAGCGCAAGGTCAACTACTGACATGGTCGATCCATGGTAGAAAATCGTCCCTGGCTCACCTTCTTCACGCACGCGACGCTGATCCTCGGCGTCATCGCGGTCGCGTTCCCGCTCTACATCACGTTCGTGGCCTCGACGCTCACACTCGAGGAGATCCTCAGCGTGCCTATGCCGCTGGTGCCAGGCAGCCATTTTTGGGAGAACTACGCGCAGGTGCTGACCGCGGGCTCCGACCGCGGGGCGTCCGCGCCGGTCGGCCGGATGATGTTCAACAGCCTCGTCATGGCGCTGGTGATTGCGATCGGCAAGATCTCGATCTCGATCATCGCCTCGTTCGCGATCGTCTATTTCCGCTTCCCGCTGCGCAATTTCTTCTTCTGGATGATCTTCGTCACGCTGATGCTCCCGGTGGAGGTGCGCATCATCCCGACTTTCAAGGTCGTCTCGGACCTGGGCATGCTCGACTCTTACGCCGGCCTTACGATTCCGCTGATCGCCTCGGCCACGGCGACGTTCCTGTTCCGCCAGTTCTTCCTCACGATCCCCGACGAGCTTGCCGAGGCCGCGAGGATCGACGGCGCCGGACCGATGCGCTTTTTCTTCGACATCGTGCTGCCGCTGTCGAAGACCAGCATCGCGGCCCTGTTCGTGATCCAGTTCATCTACGGCTGGAACCAGTACCTGTGGCCGTTGCTGATCACGACGCAGGAGTCGATGTACACGACCGTGATCGGCATCAAGCGGATGATCACGGGCGGCGACGCGCTTACCGAATGGCATCTTGTGATGGCGACCGCGATGCTCGCGCTGCTGCCGCCGGCTCTGGTCGTGGTGCTGATGCAGAAGTGGTTCGTCAAGGGCCTCGTGGAGACCGAAAAATAATGGCAAAGGTGCAGCTGCGCGATGTGCGCAAATCCTATGGCGACCTGCAGGTCATCCATGGTGTGTCGGTGGATGTCGAGGATGGCGAGTTCGTCGTCATGGTCGGCCCGTCCGGATGCGGCAAGTCGACGCTGCTGCGCATGGTGGCAGGGCTCGAAACCATCACGGGTGGCGAGGTCGTGATCGGTGACCGGGTGGTGAACCGGCTCGAGCCCAAGGACCGCGACATCGCCATGGTGTTCCAGAACTACGCCCTCTATCCGCACATGTCGGTGCGGGAGAACATGGCTTACGGCCTCAAGATCCGCAAGTTCGCGCAGTCCGACATCGAGGCGCGCGTGAAGCGCGCCGCGGACATCCTCGAGCTTGGCGAGCTTCTCGACCGCACGCCTCGCCAGCTTTCCGGCGGGCAGCGCCAGCGTGTGGCCATGGGCCGGGCGATCGTCAGGGAGCCGGCGGTGTTCCTGTTCGACGAACCCCTGTCCAACCTCGACGCGAAACTGCGCGTGCAGATGCGCGCCGAGCTGCAGGCGCTGCACAAGCGGTTGTCCACCACCAGCCTGTACGTGACGCACGACCAGATCGAGGCCATGACACTCGCCAATCGCATGATCGTGATGAATGGCGGGCGCGCCGAGCAGATCGGTGCGCCGCTCGAGGTGTACGCGAAGCCGGCCAGCACCTTCGTCGCCTCCTTCATCGGCTCGCCGC
Organism: Pseudomonadota bacterium; assembly: GCA_031408275.1. GTDB lineage: Bacteria > Pseudomonadota > Gammaproteobacteria > Burkholderiales > SG8-39 > SZAS-79. Next base: position 806 of record JANNWA010000324.1, on the reverse strand, counting down.
CGATGAACCTGATCCCGGCCGAGCGCGGGGGCAGGGCGGTGCTGCATGGCGTGCGCCCGGAGCATCTCGAGCCCTGTGCGAAAAGTGACGCCATCCTGCATGCGCGGATCGATCTCGTCGAGCCGCTCGGCGCTGACACGCTGGCGCACGGCGTGATAAACGGCGCGCGCATCATCGTGCGCCTGCCGGCGGCCACCTCGGTGGGCGAAGGCAGCCTGGCGTTGCGCTTTGACCCGGCCAACGAGCATTTCTTCGACGCCGCCACCGGCAAGCGGATCGAATAGGACGGGAACAGGAGAACCTTGCGGTTCCCCCGTTACCTCCTCCCTGGAGGCGCTCTGCGCGATGAATCCTGAACTCTGTGCGCGATGAATCCTGAACTCTGGCCCTATCCGCGGGTTGTCGCGCATCGAGGCGGGGGAACGCTTGCACCGGAGAACACGCTTGGCGCGCTGCGCCTGGGGGCCTCGATGGGTTTCCGCGGCGTCGAGTTCGACGTGATGCTCGCAGGCGACGGTACTCCGGTGCTGATTCACGATGAGACTCTCGAGCGCACCACTTCGGGCAAGGGCGGCGTGCCGGCAAAGGCCTATGCAGAGATCGAGAAGCTCGACGCAGGCGCCTGGCACAGCGATCGGTTTCGCGGCGAAAAAGTCCCGACCTTCGTTGCGGCGGCGAGCCTGTGCCGCGAACTGGAGCTCTGGCCGAACGTGGAAATCAAGCCTGCCAAGGGGTTTGAAGCGCAGACCGGCCGGGTGGTTGCGCAGTTGACGCTTGACCTCTGGCGCGGCGCCGCGCTGCCGCCG
>JANNWA010000323.1:0-5663 GCA_031408275.1 Pseudomonadota bacterium | reverse complement strand
CGCTCCTTGATGGCGGGCACTTGATGTATTATTGTCTGGAGATACTGAAGGGCAGCCCGGTTTCCGAGCGCACCATGGAGCTCGGTCAGCGTGTAGGTCTGACGCTACTGCTGGTGATGATGGCCTTCGCCTTTTACAACGACCTCAATCGCCTCTTTTCCAGCTGAATGAAACGCCGGCCCTTCGCTGTTGCCGTTGCAATTGGTCTACTCGGCGTCTTTATCAGCTGGGCGGCTTCTGCATTTGACCCGTTCACGGTCAAGGACATACGCGTCGAAGGGCTGCAGCGGACTGAACCGGGCACGATCTTCAGCTATCTCCCGGTCAAGGTCGGCGAGACCCTGACCGAAGAGAAGGCCCAGCAGGCAATTCGCGCATTGTTTGCTACGGGGTTCTTCCGCGACGTGCGGCTGGAAGTCGAGAACGGCGTCCTCGTGGTGCAGGTCGAGGAGCGCCCCGCTATCGCCCAGGTCGACTTCTCCGGCATCAAGGAATTCGAGACGGAAACGCTGCGCCGCAGCTTCCGGGAGCTTGGGCTTGCCGAATCCAGGATCTTTGACCGCGCGCTTCTTGAACAGGCGGAGCAGGAACTCAAGCGCCAGTATCTTTCGCGAGGGTTGTACGGCGTGGATGTCCAGACCACCGTAACGCCGCTCGAACGCAACAGGGTGGGCATCAATTTCACGGTCAGGGAAGGCGACGTAGCCAAGATCAGGGGCGTCAACATTGTCGGCGCGGCGGCATTCAGCGAGAAGGACCTGCTTGCCGAGTTCGTGCTTCGCACCCCGGGTTGGATCACCTGGTACACCAAGCACGATCAGTATTCGCGGCAGAAGCTTGGCGGTGACCTTGAGTCATTGCGTTCGTTCTACCAGAACCGCGGATATCTGGATTTCAACGTTGATTCGACCCAGGTTTCGATCACGCCCGACAAGAAGGACATTTACATCACTGTGAATATCAGTGAAGGGGAGAAGTACACGGTTTCTGAGGTGAAGCTCGGCGGCCAGCTCCTGCTGCCAGAGGAGGAACTCACCAAGCTGATCCGGCTCAGGCCCGGTGACGTGTTCGCACGCGACAAGCTTACGCAATCCACCAAGGCGATCGCCGACCGGCTCGGGAACGAAGGTTATGCGTTCGCCAACGCCAATGCGGTGCCGCAGGTCGACAAGGACAAACGGGAAGTTGCGTTCACGATCTTCCTCGATCCCGGTCGCAGGGTGTATGTAAGGCGCATAAACGTCGCCGGCAACTCCAAGACGCGCGACGAGGTGATCCGGCGCGAGATGCGGCAACTCGAAGGCGGGTATTACGACGCCTCAAAGATCCAGTTGTCGAAGCAGCGGATCGACCGCACGACCTACTTCAAGGACGTCAATGTGGAAACTTCGCCGGTGGCGGGGCTGGCCGACCAGGTCGACGTCAATTTCACGGTCGAGGAAAAGCCCACCGGCGCAATGACGCTCGGCGCCGGCTTTTCCACGACGGAAAAAGTGATCCTGTCGGGTTCCATTTCGCAGGCCAACGTCTTCGGCAGCGGAAAATTCCTTTCCACCCAGATTCAGACCGGCAAGGTGAACCAAGTCTATTCGATATCCTATACGGATCCGTACTACACGGTGGATGGCGTCAGCCGGGGCTTCGACCTGTACAAGCGCAATGTGAATTCGTCTTCGCTTAGCATTGGCCCATACAGGACCGAGACTTTTGGCGGCGGGGTGCGATGGGGCTACCCGCTCGCGGAACGGGATTCGATCAGTTTCGGCCTGAATGCGGAGAACGTGAAGCTCGAAACGTTTTCGACCAGCCCGCTCAGTTACATAAACTTCGTCAAACAGTTCGGCAGCCAGTACAGCTATCTGGCGGCCACCAGCGGATGGGCGCGGGACTCAAGGGACAGCCTCATCATGCCGCGCGCCGGCAGCCTGCAGCGGCTCACCGGTGAGCTCAGCGTCGGGGAACTCGAGTACTACAGGGTTGGATACCAGCAGCAGTTTTTTGCTCCTCTGAGCCGCACGTTCACGTTGTTCCTCAATGGCGATTTTGGCGCCGCCGGCGGGATGGGTGGCAAGCCGTTGCCGTTCTTCAAGAACTATTATGCCGGCGGCCCCGGGACAGTACGCGGTTTCGCTCCGGGATCGCTGGGACCCCAGGACATCACTAATAACGTCATCGGCGGGACGCGCAAGGTGGTCGGGCAGGCGGAACTCCTGTTTCCAATGCCCGGAGCGGGCCAGGACAAATCCTTGCGTCTGGCCGCCTTCGTGGACGGTGGCCAGGTCTTCGCAGAAGGACAGAAAGTGGATCTCGGTAATCTGAGGTTTTCCGCAGGAATTGCACTGGCCTGGAACTCGCCATTCGGTCCCCTTAAGCTGTCCTTTGCCCAGCCCCTGAACGAGACGGCCACGGACCGCGTACAGAGGTTACAATTCACGTTCGGTACCGGATTCTGATCGATCACATTGATATGGCGCGCTCCAATCTACTACTCGCCCTTGCCGTGGCCGCCGCCGCTGGTGCCCTCCCTGTCGGGACAGCGTCGGCTCAAGCCGAAGGACGCATCGGGTTCGTCAATACCGAGCGCATATTGCGCGATGCGGTGCCTGCTCAGCGGGCGCAGAAAAAGATCGAGGCGGAATTCGCCAAACGAGACCAAGAACTTTCCAAGATGGCCGACCAGCTCAAGAAGTTGCAGGACGAGCTAGAGAAGAACGGCGTCACGATGCCCGAGACCCAGCGACGCAACAAGGAAAGGGAATTCGCGGACGGCAATCGCGAGTTCCAGCGTAAGCAGCGTGAGTTCAGGGAAGACCTGAATTCCCGGCGTAACGAAGAACTGGCGCAGGTCGTCGAGCAGGCCAATAGGGTCATCCGTCAGATCGCTGAAGCTGAAAAATACGACATCATCTTCCAGGATGCTGTGTATGCCAACCCGCGCATCGACATCACTGACAGAGTGATCAAGACGCTCGAGGGCAAGCCGCCGGCGCGCTGACCGCGGCGCGAAGATATGCGCGCCGGCCCAGGAAGGTCACACGAACCAATTTCGCTCGCGGCCATTGTCAGCCGTCTTGGGGGCCGCGTGGCAGGCAACCCGGATGTGGTAGTCACGCGAGTCGGGGCGCTTGAATCCGCTGCAGGCGACGCAATCGCGTTCTTCTCGAATCCCCGCTACAAATCAAAGCTCGCTCAGACGCGGGCTGCCGCCGTGGTGCTGGCGCCGTCGGCCGAGGGCTTGACGGAGTTGCCGCGGATCGTCGTAGACAATCCCTACGCGTACTTCGCGCACCTGTCCCGGCTGCTCAATCCGGAGCCGGACCCGGAAGCAGGAGTACATGCGAGCGCAATCGTTGCGGATGGCGCCAACGTCGCGTCCTCGGCCCAGATCGGTCCAGGAGCGGTGATCTGCACCAATGCTACGATCGGAGAGAGGACGATAATCGGTGCCGGTTGTTATGTCGGCGAAGGCGCGTCAATCGGGGACTCAACCAGGCTACATCCTTCGGTGGTCGTCAACTGGGGATGCATAGTCGGATCGCACGTGATACTGCATTCGGGCGCGGTGATCGGGGCCGATGGATTTGGCATCGCAGCGGAAGGGGGGCGCTGGGTGAAAATCCCCCAGATCGGCCGGGTGGTCCTCGGCGACGACGTAGAGGTCGGCGCCAACACGACCATCGATCGGGGGGCGATCGACGATACCGTACTGGAGGACGGCGTAAAACTCGACAACCAAATCCAGATCGGCCACAACTGCCACATCGGAGCGCACACGGCGATCGCGGGATGCGCGGGCGTGGCTGGCAGCACAAGGATCGGGCGAAACTGCACGGTAGGCGCTGCGGCCGGAATTCTCGGGCACCTCTCGATCCCGGACGATACTCATATTTCGGCGTGGACCATAATTACACGCTCCATACACAAGCCGGGGACCTACACGGGGATGTTTCCGTTCGACGACAATGCGTCGTGGGCGAGGAACGCGGCCCACGTGCGGCACCTCTCCGAACTGGCGGATCGAATCAAGGCGCTCGAAAAGCGCTTGTCTGACAAGGAGAGCAAAGATGGCTGATGCGATGGATATTGCAGGCGTGCTGGAACACCTCCCGCATCGTTTCCCGTTCCTGCTCGTCGATCGCATCCGCACGATCGAACTTGGCAAGCGGATCGTGGCGCTCAAGAACGTCACGATGAACGAGCCCTTTTTCCCGGGGCATTTCCCGGGACATCCGATCATGCCGGGCGTCCTTATCCTGGAGGCAATGGCCCAGGCCGCTGCCATCCTGGTGTTTCGCACGCAGGGCGAGAAGCCGGACGCCAATTCCGTCTATTACCTGGCCGGCATCGACAAAGCGCGGTTCAAGAAGCCGGTGGTCCCTGGCGACCAACTCGAGATCGAAGTGACTCTCCAACGCGGCGTTCGGGGGGTCTGGAAGTTCGGCTGTGTGGCTCGGGTGGACCAGACGATCGTCTGCGAAGCGGAAATGCTGTGCTCGCATCGCAAGGTCGGCGGCGCCTGAAAGCGATCCAGATGCCGGTCCGTCAGACTACGATCATCCAGGCCCGTGCACTGTCCGGTGCGAACGTAGAGGCAGGGGCCAGGTGACCGGGGCGACGATCGCTTCGGTGGCAGGGGAGGCTTCAGGCGATCTGCTTGGCGCGCACCTGATGGGCGCCCTGTCAGAAAGGCGGGCAGGCATTTCGTTTTGTGGCATTGGCGGCCCCCGCATGAGCGGGCGAGGGCTCGAGAGCTGCTACCCGATGGAGAAGTTGGCCGTGCGTGGCTACGTCGAGGTATTGCGCCATTATCGCGAGATCACGGGCATCCGGCGCAGCCTGCTTGCACGGCTCCTCGACGAGCGCCCGAACCTCTTTATCGGCATTGACGCGCCGGACTTCAATCTCGATCTCGAATACCGGCTGAAAGCCTGCGGAGTCCCCACGATCCACTATGTCAGCCCTTCCATTTGGGCCTGGCGCCGCTGGCGATTGAAGCGCATCGCGCGGTCGGTCTCGCACATGCTGGTGCTGTTTCCCTTCGAGACCGAGATTTACCGCAAGGCTGGGGTGCCGGTGACCTATGTCGGCCATCCGGCAGCCGATACGATCCCGCTGGAGGTGAACAAGGCGGCGGCGCGCGAGCATCTCCGCCTGCCCGCCGGCAAGCTGATTGTCGCGCTGTTGCCGGGAAGCCGGCAGTCCGAACTGCGTTATATGGCTGACGTATTCGTGCAAACGGCCAAGCGGATGCATGCGCAGACGAACGACGTCCATTTCGTCTGCCCGACCGCCTCCCGACCTACGCGAGACCTGTTCGAAGCAGCCATACATCGCAATGACGCGGCGGAGTTGCCGCTCACGCTGATGTTCGGACATTCGCATGAGGCGCTCGCGGCGGCGGACCTGGCCCTGGTCGCAAGCGGCACGGCGACACTGGAAGCAGCGCTCCTCAAGACTCCGATGGTGGTTGTCTACAAGATGTCGCCGCTGACGTGGAAAATCATGCGCCGCATGGCGTATCTGCCATATGCCGGGCTACCGAACATCCTCGCGGGCGAATTCCTGGTCGATGAACTGATGCAGGACGCCGCGACGCCGCAAGCCCTGTCAGAGGCCTTGCTGACACTGATGAGCGACACCCCCCGGCAGCGCCGGCAGGTGGA
>JANNWA010000322.1:0-3042 GCA_031408275.1 Pseudomonadota bacterium | reverse complement strand
CTCGGGCTGCGGCAAGTCGACGCTGCTCAACCTCGTGGCGGGGCTGCTGCGCGCGACCGAGGGCGCGATGCTGCTGGCCGAGCGCGAAATCGCGGGGCCGGGGCCGGACCGGGGCGTGGTGTTCCAGAACCATTCGCTGCTGCCGTGGCTCACCTGCTTCGAGAACGTGCACCTCGCTGTCGAGCGCGTGTTCGGCGCGAGCGAGACCAAGGCCAAGCTGAACGCGCGTGTTTCCAAGGCCCTGGAACTCGTGCACCTCACGCCCGCGGCGCAGAAGTACCCGCACGAGATCTCCGGCGGCATGAAGCAGCGCGTGGGCATCGCCCGCGCGCTGTCCATGGAGCCGAAGATGCTGCTGCTCGACGAACCGTTCGGCGCGCTCGATGCCCTCACCCGCGCGCACCTGCAGGACGAGCTCGTGAAGATCGTCGCCGCCACCGGCAGCACGGTGCTGATGGTGACGCACGACGTGGACGAGGCCGTGCTTCTGTCGGACCGCGTGGTGATGATGACCAACGGTCCTGCGGCCACGATAGGGGAGATCCTCGAGGTCGATCTTCCCCGGCCGCGCAACCGACTCGCCCTGGCCAACGACTCGCGCTACATGACCTGCCGCCGCTCGGTGCTCGAGTTCCTGTACCAGAAGCAGCTCAAAGAGGCGGCGTAGCTCCATGGGCAAGATGAAACTGGTCATGGTGGGCAACGGGATGGCGGGGGTGAGGACGCTCGAGGAGCTCCTCAGGATCTCGCCCGACCTCTACGACATCACGGTCTTCGGCGCAGAGCCGCACGCCAACTACAACCGGATCCTGCTCTCGCCGGTGCTGGCGGGCGAGATGACGCTCAAGGACATCATGCTTAATGATGTCGACTGGTACGCGCAGAACAACATCACGCTGCACCTCGGCAAGACGATCACGAAAATCGACCGCAAGGCGAAGGAAGTGATTGCCGGCGACGGCACGGTGGCCGAATACGACCGTCTTTTGCTCGCCACCGGTTCCACGCCTTTCATCCTGCCGATCCCGGGCGCGAAGCTTGACGGGGTCATCACCTACCGCGACATCCACGACACCAACGCGATGATCGACGCGGCCGGCAAGTACCGGCACGCGGTGGTGATCGGCGGCGGGCTGCTGGGGCTGGAGGCCGCCAACGGCCTGAAGCTGCGCGGCATGGAAGTCACCGTGGTGCACCTGATGGACTGGCTGATGGAGCGCCAGCTCGACCAGACCGCGTCGAGCATGCTGCAGAAGTCGCTCGAGGCCAAGGGCCTCAAGTTCCGCCTCAAGACGCAAACTTCGGAAATCGTGGGCAACCAGGCAGGACGGGTAGCGAGCGTGAAGTTCAAGGACGGCACGGAAGTTCCCGCCGACCTTGTGGTGATGGCCGTGGGCATCCGTCCCAACACCGCGCTGGCCGAGTCCGCGGGGATCCACGTCAACCGCGGCATCGTGGTCAACGACACGATGCAAACCTACGACCCGAAGATCTACGCCGTGGGCGAATGCGTGGCCCATCGAGGGATCGCGTATGGCCTGGTGGCGCCGCTCTTCGAAATGGGCAAGGTCGCGGCCAACCACCTCGCGCATTTCGGCATCGGCCGCTACGAAGGCTCGGTGACCTCCACCAAGCTGAAAGTCACCGGCATCGACCTCTTCTCGGCGGGCGATTTCATCGGCAACGACCAGACCGAGGAGATCGTGCTGCATGACGCGGTAGGCGGGATCTACAAGAAGCTGGTGCTGAAGGACAACCGGATCGTCGGCGGCGTGATGTACGGCGATACGGTCGACGGCTCCTGGTACTTCCAGCTGCTGCGCGACAAGCAGGACGTGCACGAGCTGCGCGAGCACCTGATGTTCGGGCAGAGCCATCTGGGCAACGCCGGCCACGCCGGGCAGAGCAAGGCCGCGGTCATGGCCGACAGGGCCGAGGTCTGCGGCTGCAACGGAGTATGCAAGGGCGTGATCGTCAAGGCGATCAAGGAAAAGGGCTTGTTTACCCTTGACGACGTGAGGAAGCACACCAAGGCGTCTTCCTCGTGTGGATCGTGCACCGGGCTGGTCGAGCAGATCCTCGCTTCCACCGTGGGCGGCGCCTACCAGCCCACCGAGGCCAAGATGAAGCCGGTGTGCGCCTGCACCGGGCACACGCACGAGGAAGTGCGGCGCGTGATCAAGCAGCAAAAACTCCTCTCGATTCCCGAGGCGATGGCTTTCCTCGAGTGGAAGACGTCCAACGGCTGCGCCACCTGCCGCCCGGCGCTGAACTACTACCTGCTCTCCACCTGGCCGCACGAGGTGAAGGACGACCCTCAGTCGCGCTACATCAACGAGCGCGCCCACGCCAATATCCAGAAGGACGGCACGTTCTCGGTGATCCCGCGCATGTGGGGCGGCGTGACCAACGCCTCCGAGCTGCGCCGCATCGCGGACGTGGTCGACAAGTACAAGATCCCCACGGTCAAGGTGACGGGCGGGCAGAGGATCGACCTCCTGGGAGTGAAGAAGGAAGACCTGCCCGGTGTCTGGAAGGACCTCGACATGCCTTCGGGCCACGCGTACGCCAAGGCGTTGCGCACGGTGAAGACCTGCGTGGGCAGCGAGTGGTGCCGCTTCGGCGTGCAGGATTCCACCGCCATGGGGATCGCGCTCGAGAAGGACCTGTGGAGGATGTACGCACCGCACAAGGTGAAGCTTGCGGTGTCCGGTTGCCCGCGCAACTGCGCCGAGTCCGGCATCAAGGACGTGGGCGTGATCGGCGTGGACTCCGGCTGGGAGATCTACGTGGCCGGCAACGGCGGCATCAAGACCGAGGTCGCGCAGTTCCTCTGCAAGGTGAAGACGCACGACGAGGTGCTGGAGTACGCGGGCGCCTTCCTGCAGCTATACCGCGAGGAGGCGAGGTACCTGGACCGCACGGTGCATTACGTCGCCCGTGTGGGACTCGACTACATCAAGCAGCACGTGGTCGAGGACGCCGCCAATCGCAAGGAGCTCTACGCGCGGCTGCGGTTTGCGCTCGAAGGCGAGCCCGATC
>JANNWA010000321.1:0-5703 GCA_031408275.1 Pseudomonadota bacterium | reverse complement strand
CGTCCACGTGGAGCGCGGCGCACAGGTCGCGCCCGGGCAACTCCTCATCGAGTTCGAACCAGGCGAGGCATGAAGATCAGCGCGAAGGTCCAGGAGCACCTGCGCCACGTGATGGAGGAGCGCATCGCGTTCAACCACGTTCTCGGCCTGAAGATCGAGTCCTTTGACCCGGACGCGCCGAAGGTGCGGTTCGACATGCGACCGGAACTCCTCGGCAACCCCGCGCGCAGGATCCTGCACGGAGGCGTGATCTCGGCAACGCTCGATGTGGTCGGAGGCCTCGCCATCATGGTAAAGCTGATTCAGGCGGTGCCGGCAAGCACGTCCGATTTTCCCAACATGGGCACCATCGACCTGCGGGTGGACTACCTGCGTCCTGGCCGCGGCAAGCATTTCATCGCCACGGGGCGGGTGGTCCGCATGGGCAGCCGGGTGGCGGTCACCCACATGGAACTTGCCAGCGACGAGGGCAAGCTGATCGCCACCGGCGGCGCGGCCTACATGATCGGCTGAGCGCCCTTACGTGTACCGGTTCCGGTTCACTAATTGGCAGGAGAGCCGCTCCTGGTAAAGACTTTCTGAACATAAAGTCTTTAATTTAAGAGGATGAGTCCTTCTCCCTTGGCAAAACCTTCCGAGTGTCCTACCTTCCAAGTCGAGAAGCGAGTTAGGCTACCGCGCGTGCCTGGGCAATCTCCCTGCGTCCCACCGGACGCACCTGTCGGGGAAGAAGCGAAACTACCGTTAGCGTCTGACCGTTCAGCGTCATAAACTCAACTTCGTAGCCCCCCGCTGCATGGATCAGAACAACGGTCCCCAGGTCGCCCCGCTTCAGACCGTGTACCGGCAAATCCTCCGTCAGCACAATCGTCTCCAGATCTCTAATCATCGTCAACTCCTTTGAGCGGATAGCTCGTGACGAAACGTGGCACTTCCTGACCAGCTTCCAGAAACCAGATGGACCGGATGCTTGGCGTTCGTCCAGATGGAGTTGCCATAGTACCTTCTACGACGTAACGGTCGCCAAACCGTGTGTTCTCTGTCCTAACGACCTCGTGATCCGCCGCGTGCTTCAGCAAGGCGGCTTCCAGCGTCCGCCAAGCGTCGTGCGTAAAGCCGAAGCCGAGGAAAAACGCCGCCTTGTGGCGGCCGTCCCGATGCGTTTTGGATAGCAGGTAGCCGGTTATTTTTTCCTCCGGCACCCGCATGGCCAAGCGCCTCGGCATGAGGCGGCGCACCTGGCGCGCGCCGACGAGCGCGGTGGGCAAAGCGGGCTGGAACCCGGCCCTGAAGTAGGCGCTGAATGTACTTATATCAGTACAAACTTTCCAGGATAGCCGCTCCAGACAACGACTTCATAAAATAAAGTACCGAATTATCGCGCGGCTACTCGCGCCGCCGCACCTTCGCCGCAGCCGCTTTATCAGGGTCGGCGATCCACTCCACCCGGCGGAAGAAGTTGTCGCATTCGCCTTCCGCGCGGTTGCCGTAAGTGTGGATGCCGACGATCCGCGCGTTGTCGAAGTACACCGTCAGGTAGGCATCGGCGCGCTCGGCGCTGACGGAGGTCTGGCACCACAGCCAGGCTTCCTGGCTGCCCTGGTACAGGCGGTTGCGCGGCGCGCCCATGATCTGCTGCACGCGGGTCTTGGACATGCCGAACGCGACGTCCGACACCTTCGACTCGAATGTGCTCAGTGCCTGGTCGGGCATCAGCCCGCTGCAGCCGCCCAGCGCCAGCGCCGCCCCGGCGAACACCCTCCGGAGGGCGGCGGCCCGGCTCATTCAGTGATGTAGTCGGTGATCGGGGTCCACTTGCCGTTGACGATCTGCGACAGCCGCGCCCGGTTGGAACCCAGGTGTTTGGTCTTGGAGAACGACATCTCGTCGGCGCCGAACATGTCGCGCGGCATGGAGAACTTCTCGATCGCCGCCACGAAGGTGTCGGTCGTGAGGTTCGGGCCGGCTTTCTCGGCGATCCGGGCAAACAGGTCGATCACCTGGTAGCCGTAGACCGAGAACACCGCCGGATCCTCCTTGGTGCGTTCCTTGTACTTCATCGCCCAGTCACGCACGTTCTTGGAGGCGTCGTCCATGTACGGGTTGTTCACCGTATTGGTCGCGTAGAAGCCGTTCATCGCCGGCCCGCCGAGCTTGTGGATGAGGTCGGTATAAGCGGCCGACGAGCCCATGAACTCCACACCCCAGCCGAGCTTCCTGGCGGTGCCGATGGCGCCCAGGGTCTCGCGGATGATCGTGCCGAGTACCACGAAGTCGCAGTTCTCGTTCTTCAGCTTCGCGATCTGCGAGGAGAAGTCGGTCGCGCCGCGCTTGAAGGTGGTCTTCTCGGCCAGCACCATGCTGATTTCCTTGAGGCCGGCCTCCGCGCCACGCATGACTTCCAGCCCGAAATCGTCGTCCTGGTACATCGTGCAGACTTTCTTGTAGCCCTTGGCCTTGACGATGTGCTTGACGCCGGCGCGCATCTGGTCGAAGTAGGTCGCCGCAAAGGAGTACTTCAGCCGGTGCAGCGGCTCGTACATCTCGCGCGCGGCGGTCAGCGGGAAGAGGTGCGGGATGTTCTTGTCGAACAGGATCGGCATCGAGGGGAGCGCCGTCGGCGTGCCGATCGTCCCCACCATGGCGAAGATCTTGTCCTTCTGCACCAGCTTCTGGGTCGCGAGGACGGCCTTCTTGGGGTCGTAGCCGTGGTCCTCGACCACGAGCTTCACCTTGCGGCCGTTGATTCCGCCCGCAGCGTTGATCTCGTCGACGCGCATCTCCATGCCGAACTTGAGCTGCTTGGAGAACGCCACGATCGGGCCGGACAGGTCCTGCATGCTGCCGATCACGATCTCGGTCTTGGTGACGCCCTGGCCCTGCGCGAACGCGGCGCCCGTGCCGAGCGCAAGCGCTGCCGCTACTGCTGCGATCTTTCTCATTTTGTACTCCTCCTATGGATATCCGCTGTTACTTTATCACTACGCCGCTTCCTTCGCGTACATGGCTTCGATGAGGTCGCTGTACTTGTCGTTGACCAGCTTTCTCTTCAGTTTCATGGTCGGGGTGAGCTCCTCGTCCTCGGCCGTGAGCTTGGCCTCGATCAGGCGGAATTTCTTCACCTGCTCGACGCGCGCGAATGCCTTGTTTACCTTGTCGATCTCGCCCTGGATGAGCTCCTGGATCTCGGGGCGGCGGCACAGGCTCGCGTAGTTGGAGAACGGGATGGCTTTTTCCTGGGCGTACATCTCGACGTTTTCGTGGTCGATCATGACGAGCGCCACCAGGTACGGCCGCCGGTCGCCGATGACCACCGCGTCGGTGATGTACGGCGAGAACTTCAGCTGGTTCTCGAACTCCGAAGGCGTGATGTTCTTGCCGCCCGCGGTGATGATGATGTCCTTCATGCGGTCGGTGATGTAGAAGTAGCCGTCCGCGTCCACGCGGCCGACGTCGCCGGTGTGCAGCCAGCCGTCCTTGAGGGTCTCGGCGGTCTTCTCGGGCAGGTTGAGGTACCCCATGAAGATCGATCCGCCACGGGCGATGAGTTCGCCCTCGGGCGAGACCTGCACCTCGGTGTGGGCCATGCGCGGCCCGATCGAACCGGGCTTGACCTTGCCGGCCACGTTGGAGGTGATCGCCCCGCACGATTCGGTCTGCCCCCAGACCTCGACCATCTCGAGGCCGAGCGCCATGTACCAGCGCACGAGGTCCGGCGAGATCGGTGCCGCGCCGGTGATCAGCACGCGCGCGCGATGCACGCCGATCATCCTGCGGATGTTGTTCAGCACGAGCAGCCGCGCCAGCCAGAATATCGCGGCAAGACCGGCGGGCACGGGCTTGCCTTCCTCGCGCAGCTTCGCCACCTGCTGGCCGATGCCGATCGCCCACGAATAGGCCCACTGCTGGAGCGCCCCGGCCTCCTTGAGGCGGATCAGCACGCCGGAATAGAACTTTTCCCAGACCCGCGGGACGGCGGTGAATACCGTCGGCGAGATCTCGCGCACGTTCTCGGGGACCGTCTCCGGGTTCTCGACGAAATTGAGCACCGCTCCCGAGTACAGGGCGTGGTATTCGCCGCCGAGGCGCTCGGCGATGTGGCACAGCGGAAGGAACGCCATGCGCTCGTCCGCGGGCCCCTGCGGGAACGCGTCCTGGTAGGCCTTCACGGTCACGAGGATGTTGTCGTGCGAGATCATGGCGCCCTTGGGCTTGCCCGTGGTGCCCGAGGTGTAGACGAGGATCGCGAGGTCGCTGCCCTTGCGCACGCCAATGCGCCGCTCGAACTCGCCCGGATGCTTCGCGTCGTGTTCCGCCCCCAACGCGCGCAGGTCGGCCAGGCTCATCACCTGCGGGTCGGACAACTCCCGGAGGCCCTCCATGTCGAACACGATGATCCGGCGCAGGCCCGGCAGGCGGTCGCGCGCCTCCAGCGCCTTGTCGAGCTGCTCCTCGTCTTCGACGAACAGGTACACCGAGCGCGAATCAGACATCAGGAATTCGGTCTGGGAGGCTGCGTCCGTGGGGTAGATGCCGTTGGCCACGCCGCCCGCGCAGAGGATGCCGAGGTCGGCGTACAGCCACTCCCGGTTGGTGTTCGCCTGGATGGAGGCGCATTCGCCCGGCTCGAAACCCAGCGCCGCGAGCCCCATTGCGACTTCGCGCGCTGCGCGGCCGAGCTCCGTCCACGTGACGGCCTGCCAGATGCCGAACTCCTTCTGGCGCAGGGTCACCAGCGGCCCGCGTTGCTCGACGCCGTTCCAGAACATCTGCGCGACGTTCCCCGGGTTGGCAGTGGAATTCATCGTGGCATCGCCTCCGCGTCTATCGCCATTGCTTTTTCTTCTTCCAGCGCCGGTGGCCGCGCACCCCCACCTCCTTGATGCCGAGGTAGAACTCGCGGATGTCCTCTTTCTCGGCCAGCCGCTTGCAGGTGTCTTCCATCACGATACGGCCGGTCTCCAGCACGTAGCCGTAATCGGCGGTCGCCAGCGCCATGTGCGCGTTCTGCTCCACCAGCAGGATGGTGGTGCCGCGCTCGCGGTTGATGCGCAGGATGATGTCGAAGATCTCGCGCGTGAGCTTGGGCGACAGGCCGAGGCTGGGCTCGTCCATGAGGATCACGGTCGGGCGCGCGAGGAGCGCCCGCGCGATCGCGAGCATCTGCTGCTGGCCGCCGGAGAGCTGGCCGGCCTCCTGCTTGGCGCGCTCCCTGAGGATGGGGAAGTAGCCGTACACCGTCTCGATGTCCCTGGCGACGCCGTCGGGATCGTTGCGGATGTAGGCACCCATGCGCAGGTTGTCCTCGATGGACAGCAGCGCGAACACCTCGCGGCCCTCGGGCACGTGGCCGATGCCGGCGCGCACGATACGGTCCGGGGCCATGCCCTGGATCTCGGCGCCGCGCAGCTTCACCTGCCCCTTGCTGGGGTCGATGATGCCGGAGATGGTCTTCAGGATCGTGGACTTGCCCGCGCCGTTGGCGCCGAGCACCGTCACGATCTTGCCTTCCTCGACCGCCAGCGTGACCCCGCGCAGGGCCTGCACCGGGCCGTAGCTGGATTCGACGTTGGCCAGTTCGAGCACGGGGACGCTCATGCCGTCGCCCCCACCTCGGCCGTCCCCAGGTAGGCCTCGATCACGGCGGGGTCGGACTGCACCTCGGCCGGCGTGCCCTCGGCGATGACCCTGCCCTCGCTGAGC
>JANNWA010000320.1:0-3978 GCA_031408275.1 Pseudomonadota bacterium | reverse complement strand
CGATTCGAGGATCGCTGCGAGGGAGGCGGCGGCTATCCCCTTGCCGAGAGAGGACACTACACCGCCAGTAACGAATACGTATTTGGTCATCCGGAGACGAATGCCGCGAAAGCCGAAGTTTACTCCTGTTTCCGCCCCACCTCAAATATCCGTCGCCGATCAGGGCGCCATAGCGGCGGCCTTGATGGATTCGGTGCGGATCTCTTCGGTGAGCCGCGCCTTGTAGGCCGAAAACTCCGGCGTCGTCTTCATCGTGTAGTGGCGGGGATGCGGGAGGTCTATCCCGAGGATGGTCTTGATCCGCCCGGGGCGCGCCGACATGACCGCGACGCGGTTGGCCATGAAGATCGCCTCGTCGATGTCGTGGGTGACGAACAGCACGGTCTTCCTGTCCGCCTCCCAGATGCCGAGCAGCAGCTCCTGCATCAGCGCCCGGGTCTGGTTGTCCAGCGCCCCGAAAGGCTCGTCGAGCAGCAGCATTTTTGGGTCGTTGGCCAGCGCCCGGGCCAGGGCCGTCCTCTGCTGCATGCCGCCCGAGAGCATCTTCGGGTAATGATTCTCGAACCCGGCCAGGCCCGTCTGGCCGATAAAATAGTCGGCGATCTCCTTTTGCCGCGCCTCCGGCATGGCCTTCTCGCGCAGGCCGAAGCAGATGTTCTCGCGCACGGTCAACCACGGGAAGAGCGTGTACGACTGGAACACCATGCCCCGGTCCGGGCCCGGGCGCCCCACCGGTACGCCTTCGAGCAGCACCCGGCCGGTCGTCGGCTGGTCCAGCCCGGCGACGATCCTGAGCAGCGTCGACTTGCCGCACCCCGACGGGCCGAGGATGGTGATGAAGTCGTTGTCCTCGACCGCCAGTTCGGTGGGCTGCAGGGCCTGCGTGGGCGCGCCGCCGCCGACCCCGGGAAACACGCGCGAGACGCCTTCGATCAGGAGCTTGCTCATCAAAATGCCCAGGGATACATGCGCTGGTTGAGCCACTTGAACAGCAGGTCGGAGACCAGACCGATCACACCTATGCAAAGGATGCCGAAGATCATCTGCCCGGTGTCGAGCAGCCTCTGGCTGTCCATGATCATGTGGCCGATGCCCGAGGACGAGCCGACCAGCTCGGCGACGATCACGTAGGTCCAGGCCCAGCCCAGCACCAGGCGCAGCGTCTCGGCGATCTGCGGCGCCGCACCGGGCAGGATCACGCGCTTGACGATGCCGCCGCCGTCGGAGCCCAGCGTATAGGCCGCTTCGACCAGGTCGCGGCGCGTGGCGCCGACGATCACCGCCACCATCAGGATGATCTGGAACACCGAGCCGATGAAGATGACCGAAAGCTTCTGCGCCTCCCCCACCCCGGCCCACAGGATCAGCAGCGGGATGAAGGCCGAGGCCGGCAGGTAGCGGCAGAAGGACACGAAGGGCTCGAGGAAGGCCTCGACGGGCTTGAACGCGCCCATCGCCACGCCGAGCGGCACGGCGATGAGGGCGGCGGCGACGAAGCCGCCGACCACGCGCCACACGGTGATGCCGATGTCGCGCAGGAAATTGAATTCGGTGAACAGCGTGACGCCGGTCTTCAGTGTGGTCAACGGATCGGCCAGGAAAAGCGGCGGGATGATGCCGCTCAGCGTGAAGCCCGCCCAGGCCAGGAAGAACAGTGCGAAAAAGGACGCGCCCAGCACCACGCGGCTGCGCTGCGCTACGGGCTTGAGCGGTTCGAACAGGGGCATACGGGATTCCTCAAACGACGAGGCCGGCAGCGCATCGTGCTGCCGGCCCCGCGTGCTCGTATCAGGTCGCGCGCGGCTTACTTGATGAAGGCCGTGTCCTGCATGGCCTTGTAGTCCGGCAGCTTGGTGATCACGCGGTTGGACTTGAGGATGTCGCCGGCGGTCTTGGCGAACTCCATCGACTCCTTGGCGAAGTAGACCTGATTGGCCTTCTTGTCCTGCCACTGGATGAACTGCGCCGAACCGCCGAACTGTGCGCCGGTCTGCTTGACCGCGCTGCCCATCAGTTCGTAGGCCTTGGCCTGCTCCCTCTGGATCATGGTCAGAGCCTCGAAGAAGCTGTCGACCACGGCCTGCACGGCCTTGGGGT
Source organism: Pseudomonadota bacterium (assembly GCA_031408275.1). Classification (GTDB taxonomy): domain Bacteria; phylum Pseudomonadota; class Gammaproteobacteria; order Burkholderiales; family SG8-39; genus SZAS-79. Next base: position 1,881 of record JANNWA010000320.1, on the reverse strand, counting down.
TCTTCTTGATGAAGTCCGGCTTGAACGCCAGCGTGTCGATGACCACCGGATACTCCTTGGTGGTGACCAGGATCTTCCCCTGGTCGGCACGGCCGCGCACCTGGCTCATGTAGGGCTCGTAGGTCATCGCCGCGTCGTACTGGCCGCCGAGGAAGGTCTGCGCCGCCTGCTGCGGTCCCATGGTCACGCGGATCACGTCCTGGAGCGACATGCCGTTCTTCTCCAGGATGTAGGTCAGCATGAAGTGCGGCACGGTACCCGCACCGTCGACGGCGATGGTCTTGCCCTTGAGTTCCTTGATCGAGTTGATGCTGTTCCTGACCACCATGCCGTCGCCGCCGTTCGAATTGTCGAGCAGCAGCACCTGCACCATGGGCACGCGCGTGGCCCACACCACGTGGGTGTCGACCGTGGTGGCCGCGGCATTGAGGTCGCCGGAGGCCAGGGCGGCGAGGCGCGCCGGCTGGGGCATGAACTTGATCTCCACGGTCACGCCGTTCTTCTTGAAGATGCCGGCCTTGTCGGCCAGCGACAGCGGCGCGAAGCCGGTCCAGCCGCTCATGCCGAGGACGACTTTTTCCTGCGCGAGCGCGGTGGCGGATACGGCGGCGGCGGCCAGCGCCGCGGTCAAAGTTGCGATCAATGTTTTCATTGTTGTGCTCCCTGGAAAGGCGTCATTCTATGTGGTGGGTACTGCAGCGCGCAATGCGTCCGACCCTCTATTGTTCGACCTTGATGCCCTGCTCGGCGACGATCTGCCCCCAGCGCGCCCTTTCCGCATCGATGCGGCTGACAAACTGCGCCTGCGTGTTCGGGATGTAGACCAATCCCTGCTCGGCGAGGAATTTCTGCACCTCGGGCATCTGCGAGACGATCGTGTACTCCTTGTACAGGCGGTCCGTGATGGCCTTGGGCGTGCCGGCCGGCGCGATCAGCGCATACCACGTGACCACGTCGACTTCCGGATAGCCGGCCTCCGCCAGCGTGGGCACATCGGGCAGCTGCGGGACGCGCTGCGGCGTGGTAACGGCAATGCCGCGGATGCGCCCGCCCTTCAGTTGCGGCAGCATCAGCGGCAGCGTGTCGAACATCGCATGGATCTGCCCGTCGATCATGTGCGGCAGGGACTCGTTGGTGCCTTTGTACGGCACGTGCACCATGTCGGTCCCGTCCTTTTTCTTGAACATCTCGAAGATCAGGTGCTGGGCGGTGCCGACGCCGACCGACGCATAGTTGAGCTTGCCGGGCTGGGCCTTGGCCATCGCGATCAGGTCCTTCACGCTTTTGGCCGGCGAATTGGCCGGCACCACGAGCACCAGCGGCGAGGCGGCGAACATCGTGATCGGGACCAGGTCCTTCTTCGCGTCGTAGGGCATGCTCTTGTACAGGTTGGGGAAGATCGTGAGCGGCCCGAGGTTGCCCATGCCGATGGTGTAGCCGTCGGGGGCCGCCCGGGCGACCTCGGCCACGCCGATGCGCCCGCCCGCGCCGGCCTTGAAGTCGGTCACCACCGTCTGGCCGAGCGCCTTGGAGACGCGGTCGTTGAACGTGCGCGCGATCACGTCGTTGAGCCCGCCCGCCGGCCAAGGCACGACAAACCGTATCGGCTTGGCCGGCCACTCCTGCGCCGGAGCGGAAAATGCAGTCAGGAGACAAAAGGCGGCGGCGAACAGGCGAAGCATGGATTTCTCCCCGAGTGCAGTATCGCTAGGATACCTTGACGCCTGCACGCGTTGAACCTAGCGTGTAGAAAAGCCAACAGGACAGGAACAATGGGCCAGGCTCGACGTGATGCTCGAGACCGCCCGCCAAGTATGGGGAACGAAATGACCGGAACGAGAACAAGCGCGCGCGACATCCGTGCCGCGCGCGGCACCGAGC
>JANNWA010000319.1:0-4773 GCA_031408275.1 Pseudomonadota bacterium | reverse complement strand
CTTGCTGCATCGTGACCTCGCGCGCGGACGGGTCGTGACCCGCCAGTCGGCCGGCCGAGGTTGTGCGCCCGAAGGAGCCTGAGCCCGCGCAGGCACAGGCACCCGCACCCGCACCCGCACCCGCGCAGGCACCCGCACCCGCACCCGCACCCGCACCCGCACCCGCACCCGCGCAGGCGCAGGCACGCGTGCAGACGCCCGCCCAGCCGGTGGCGCCCGCCGAGCCGGTGGCACAACCGCGCGCGATTGCATCGGTTCCTGCTGCGGCGCAAGTGGAGCTTCCGGCCCCAGTCGCACCGGCCGTTGCGCCTTTGCAGGCACCTGCCCCGCTTGTGGCTCCTGCCGCCCCGACCCCGCCTCCCGCCAAACCGGTTGCCGCCCCACCGGTGGCCGCCGTTCAGCCCGTGCCAAAGCCCGCGCCTGCACCCGCGCCCAGGGCGGCCCCTTCGCCAACGCCGGCGCAGGCACCTGCCCCCGCACTGGCACCCCAGGCTGCGGTCGCGCCTCGTGCCATCCAGCCCGTACCCGCCCCTGCGCCCGTGCCTGTGCCGGCACCCGTCCCGGCACAACCGCCGCGCGCCCTCTACAAGTCGAACCTGGCCATGCAGGTGAGCGCCTTGGGCGCGGCCGCCGCGCGCAATTCGCCCACGGCAGTATCTCAGGCGTTCGAGGCCATGCAGCTCGCGCGCAATCGGCACGATTCGGGCGCGGTATCGCGCATTACCGCCCGGCTGGGGCGCAGCGACGCGGCGCTGGCCCGCGTGGCCAGCGTGCGCGAAGACCTGCTCGACCGTTGGCACGGGCTCGACAAGACCATCGTCGATGTGGCCAGCCGGCCGGGCCAGCGTGGTTCGGGTGACGAAGGGAGGTTGCGCGAGGACCTCGCGGGCGTCGACCGGCAGATCGAGCAGCAGGACCTCCTAATCGGGCAGCGCGTTCCGGGGTACAAGGACTTCCTCAGCCCGGACGCGCTGGCGCTGGCCTCGGCGCAGGCGCTCCTGGGATCCGACGAGGCGCTGCTCAGCTACCTGGTCGACGAGAACGCGAGCTACCTCATCGTGGTGCGTCGCGACCGGTTTGCGTTCGTGAACCTGGACATCGGCCGAAACGAGCTGTCGTCGATAATCAAGCGGCTGCGCGAGCAACTCGACTACCCCTCCGGGGACGATGCCGGGCGCACGGTGATACGGCCGTATCCGGTGGCGCAGGCCAACCAGCTCTATCGCCGCATCCTGGCGGGAGCCGAGCCGGCTTTGCTCGGCGCCTCGCACCTGATGGTCGTGGCCGACGAAGCGATGAACGGCCTGCCGTTTGCGGCGCTGGTCACGGAACCGTTCGCAGGCGCGATTCGCGAACCGGAAGAGCATGCCAAGGTCGCGTGGCTGGGACGGCGCTACGCCCTCACGATGCTGCCCTCCGAAGGCATGCTTCGCACCTTGCGCAGCCATGCCCGCAAGCCGGCGGCCAGCAAGCCGTTTACCGGGTTTGGCGACCCGCTGCTCGGCGGGGAGGAGCGCGCGGCGCGCTCCGGCTCCGCGGGCGGGACGCGTACCTACTCCCGCAACGCGCTCGCCAACGTGAACCAGGTCTGGAGTTTCGCGCCGCTGCCCGAGACGCGCTATGCGCTCTATGCGATGGCCGACATCCTGAACGCCGAACAGCGCGACATTCACCTGCAGTCCGAGGCCACCGAGTCGAGCGTCAAGCGCCACGACCTCTCGGATTACCGGGTGATCGCGTTCGCCACGCACGGATTCATGGCCGACGATTTCAAGGGCCTGCCGGAATCCGCGCTGGTGTTCTCGCCTCCCCAGCGCGCGACCGAGACGGACGACGGCCTGCTGACGGCGAGCGAAGTGGCGCAACTGAAACTCAATGCCGATCTCGTCATCCTCACGGCCACGAGCACGGCCGCAGCGGACGGAACGCCTGATTCGGAGGGCGTTTCAAGCCTCGCCCGGGCGTTCTTCTACGCCGGCGATCGCGCCGTGCTGGCGACGCACTGGGCGGTCCCTTCGGATGCGACCCTGAAACTCGTTACCCGGACCTTGCGGGAGCGCGCGCGTGGCGTTGGCAATGCCGAAGCGCTGCGCCGCGCGATGCTGCCGCTGATGAACGGCGAGGATCGGCTCGCGTTCGCGCACCCGAGTTACTGGGCGCCGTTCATGGTCATCGGAGAAGGGGCGGTGCCCGGTGCGGCAGCCTCCGGCCCGGCGCCGCGCGATCAAACACCCGCTGCTCGTTCCGCCCCGGCAGAAAGTTCTGGCGGCGGCATCGGAGATTTGTTCCAGGGAATCTTCGGCGGCGGTTCAGGCAAGAAGTAACCGCGCGGCGGTTCAGCCGTGCTCGTGCACCAGCCCCAGCCTTTCGAAGCACAGGAACAACTCCCTGCACGCCCAGGCATCCGTAGCTGCATAGGCGACCTGCTGCTCGGTGAGGCGCGGTGCCGCCCAATTGGTGGTCTTGCTGCCCTTTGGAATCCGGAACCCGAGGAAGAGTCCCGCCAGGTTGCGCAGCCCCGTTTGTTTCAGGCCGTGGCTGTAGGCGATGTCGCCCGGGTCGATCACGCGGTTGCGCTCGAAGTCGAACATCTGCCTGAGCTGGCGCAGGTCGTCGGCGATTGCGATCCCGACCTTGGCCGTGGCCGACGAGGCCAGCAGTTCGCCGAGTTCGCGCGACGCGTCCATGTGCTGCAGGCGGAACAGGTACACCGCATTCGCAGTGGCGATCTGCGCAATGCTCGGCAGGTAGCTCTCGCCTTTGCGGAATGCCGGTCGGGTCTCGGTATCGAAGCCGACCGCGCGTTCCTGCCGGATGTCGTCCATCGCGGCGTGCAGGTCACGCTCGGTCGCAACGAGATGCACGTCGCCTTCGTATCTGCGAATCGGCAGGTCGTTGATCTCCTCCCGGGAGATCGTGCGCAGGAATTCGGGCGGAAGAGCCATTGCAGCCTTTCAGATTTCCTTGGCGGGAATGGGTGTCAACAAACGCCAAGGGCTCCATGACGGAGCCCTTGTGTTTGGTGGAGGCGGGGGGAATCGAACCCCCGTCCAGTGGCACGCCACATACAGTTCTACATACTTAGCCGGTTTTTTCAATTTAACAGGTAGGCCGCGAACAGGCACGCTGCTTTCCCCGCGAGTCGCCTACTTTTTAGGACTGTGCCAAGCGACCCGGCGCAGCCCGATTCCCTGTAGATGACTCTGCAACCGGTTGCCCGGTCCCACTCCAGGGACGAAATGGGTGCAGAGCTAGCCGGTTCTTAGGCGGCTAGTGCGTACGAGTTGTCGTTCGCAGTTACTTATTTTCCAGATGGATTTGCGAGGTGACTGGTCCTCGGTATGCCCTGCCTGCTTTGTTACCCCTGTCGAAGCCAGGTCGCCCCCGGAATCGGCTGAAGCGCTTGCATTATCCCATATCGGGCTGAAGCGGCGGGATTCAAGCCCTGCGTCAAGGACTGCGCCTACAGGTGCGCGAGCAGGTCCAGCGGTTGCGCGATCACCGCGGCGGCGTCCCATCCGCGCGGCCCGCCATTCTCCGTGCCGCTGTAGCCATATTCGACCGCGACGGAATACATGCCCGCGGCTTTCGCCGCCTGGATGTCGCGCAGGTCATCGCCGAGGTAGAAGCATTCCTCGGGGGGAATCCCGATTTCGCCCGAGGCGTGCAGCAGGGACGCCGGGTGCGGTTTGAGGTGCGGCGTCGTATCCCCGCCGACCACGCAGGCGGCACGCTTCGCGAGGCCAAGCTGCTCGACCAGCGGGAGCGTGAGGCGGATGGCCTTGTTGGTAACGATTCCCCACGGGACGTCGCGCCCATCGAGGGTCGCGAGCAGTTCCTCGATGCCGGGAAACAGGCGCGTGTGCACGCAGATCGCGGCGCGGTAGTTGGCTATGAATTCTTCGCGCATGGCTTCATAGCCCGGGTCGTCGGGGACGATGCCGAAGCCGATATGCAGCAAGCCGCGCGCGCCGCTCGAGGCGTGCGGCCGCACGGTGTCTATGGCCAGGACGGGCCGGGCGCGGGCGGTGAGCATCCGGTTGAGCGCGCCGCCGAGGTCAGGCGCAGTATCCGCGAGGGTCCCGTCGAAATCGAACAGCACCGCGCGCACTTATTCGCCCTTTACGCAGTGCACGATGTAGTTCACATCGCAATTCGGCCCGAGGCTGTAGCGCTCGGTGAGCGGGTTGTAGGTCATCCCGATGTACTCGGCCGTCCGCAGTCCGCTTGCGCGGCACGCGGCGGCAAGTTCGGAGGGCTTGATGAAGCGCGCGTAGTCGTGCGTGCCCCTCGGCAGGAGCTTCAGAATGTACTCCGCCCCGATGACCGCGAACAGGTAGGCCTTGGGATTGCGGTTGATGGTCGAGAAGAAAGCGTGCCCGCCGGGTTTCAGCAGTTTCGCGCAGGCTGCTACCGTGCTCGGCGGGGAGGGCACGTGCTCGAGCAGTTCCATGCATGTGACCACGTCGAACGCGCCGGGGCTGCGCTCGGCCAGGGCTTCGGCCGACACGGCCTCGTAGTCCACCTCGACCCGGCTCTCCAAGCGGTGTAGTTCGGCCACCTTCAGGGCCTTGGTGGAAAGGTCGATTCCACGCACGTTAGCCCCCAGCCCGGCCATTGCTTCGGCGAGGATTCCGCCGCCGCACCCCACGTCCAGGACGTTTTTTCCGGCAAGGGGCGCGTGGCCGTTGATCCAGGCGAGGCGCAGCGGGTTGATCTCGTGCAGCGGCTTGAATTCGCTGCCCGGATCCCACCAGCGGTGGGCAAGCTGGC
>JANNWA010000318.1:0-1841 GCA_031408275.1 Pseudomonadota bacterium | reverse complement strand
TGCCCGCCTGCAGGCGGGCGCGCCACGCGGGGTCGGACTTGGCGGCCGGAGGAGCGGGGCGTTTGGCTGCTCGCATGGCCTGCGCGTATTCGAACAGGCGGCGGATCGCGACGAGGCTCGCGCGCGTGCCCTGCATGACGGCGACATCGGTGTTCCCGAACGGCTCGATCACGAAAGGATGCAGCCCGCCGGCCGTGGGATTGAAAAACGCGACCGGTTTATCCAGGCGCGCCGCGACCGCTGCGACCTTTTCCGCGATGCGCCGGTAGTTGCCCGAGCCGAGCTTCGAGAGGCCCGGCGAGCAGTCCTGCGCAACCGCCACAAGCGCAATGCCGGGGTCGGAGGCGAGCGCTTCCATGCACGCCTCGTAGACCGACACGTCGTACACGGCGTTGCCGGTGGCATCGAGCGGGTTGGACGCCGTGCCGAACCCGGGCAGGGCGGTCCGCAAGCGTGCCTTGGTCTCCTCGGCGGGATCGGGCAGTCTCACGCCGGTGCGGTCCGCCACATCGCAGAGCATTGCTGTCTCGCCGCCGCTCACCGAGATCATGCCGAGGCCGTCGCCCCGCGGGAGCCGCTTCACCGCGAGCATCAGCGCGATGCTTTCGGCCATCTCGTCGAGGTCGTCCACGCCGATCACGCCGTTCCGCCGGAAGAAGTCCGCGTAGGCCTCCCCGGAACCGGCCAGCGAGCCCGTGTGCGCGGCCGAGGCTGCGGCACCTTTGGCCGACCGTCCCACCTTGAGCGCGATCACGGGCTTGCCTGCCGCGTGCATGGCGGCCATTGCGTGCTCGAACCGCGCCGGATCGCGCATCTGCTCCATGAAGAGCGCCGCCACGCGGGTGGAGGCGTCGGTGGCGAGGAACTCGAGGTATTCGGCCATGTCCACCACGGCCGCGTTGCCTGCCGAAACCATGTACGACATGCCGAAGCGCCCCAGCGTGGACAGCGCGATGCAGCCCGAACCCGAGTGGGAGACCACCGCGAGGCCGCCCGCGCGCAGCCCTTCCGGCACCGAGGAACTGTAGAGCGAGGTCTTCTCCGTGACGTTGACGAGGCCGAGGCAGTTCGGACCGCATACGACCAGGCCCGTGCGCTCGCACAGTGCCTGTAGGTCACGCTGCAGGGCCTTGCCTGCGTCATCGGTCTCGGCAAAGCCACTTGCGAACACCACGGCTGCGCGCACGCCGCGCGCCGCAGCCTCTTCCAAGGTGGCGATCACCTTGTCCGAGGAGAGCGCCACCACGGCGCAGTCGGGGGCCTCGGGCAGGGATGCAAGATTTGCATAGGCCTTGAGGCCAGCCACCTCCGGCGCGCTCGGATGCACCGGGAAGATGCCGCCGACGTACCCGAAGCGCTGCAGGTTGGCGACGGCGTTGTTGCCAAGGGTGTTCGGGCGTGGCGAGGCGCCGAGCACGGCAATGGAGCGCGGCCGCATCAGCGGAGTCAGGGGATGCATGCTCATGGGTGATTCGGCCTGTGGATGGTACGTGCCTTGCTTGACCGATAGTAGGCGACACGCCACCATTGGATCAATCGCGGATTCGTTCTGCAAACGAGGGAGTGACCATGAAACTATCGATGAAGCTGGCCGCGCTGCTGCTCGCAGTGGCCGGCGGCGCAGCGCAGGCGCAGCAGTTCCCCGGCAAGGTCATCACGATCATCAGCCCGTTCGCGCCGGGCGGCACGTCCGACTTCGTCGGCCGGGTCGTCGCGCAGAAGATGATGGACAACAACCCCAGCTGGAAAATCGTCATCGAGACCAAGCCCGGGGCCAATGGCCAGATCGGCTCCGACCAGGTGGCCAAGGCGGCGCCGGATGGATACACGCTGGTGCTCGG
>JANNWA010000317.1:0-1612 GCA_031408275.1 Pseudomonadota bacterium | reverse complement strand
GCACGGCGTACTCCGAGATGTCGATCCCGTAGATCTCGACGCCCGGCACGACCTTGGTCCAGTCGAACATCAGGAAGCCCTTGCCGCATCCGACGTCGAGGATCCTGTCGCCAGCCTTGATGCCGTAGTGATCGGCCATGGCCCTCGCAACCTTCTCCCAGCGGCCCTCCATATAACGGTAGCCGCCGTAGTTGATGCGGCGATCGCCGTCCCAGTAGTCGTACCCCCATTTCTTGGCAAGCTCGGCAGCTTTCGCCTTGGGGAAATCCGGGTCGTTCACGCGCGCAAGATAGTCGCGCTTGGTCGCCTTGTGTACGACGGACATGAAGTCTATGTAGGCCATGATTCTCTCAGTGGGTCAGGGTGTCGAGCAGGGTGCGGGCCTTGGCCAGCTGCAGGCGCTTTCTGGCGGCGGCGTCCGCGGAGGCGTCGGCAAAGCGGCGGCGTTTCGCGGCGGCGGGCAGGAATTCATTCAGGATGATGCAGCACCATTTCACCCGGAATACGGGCTCGAGCAGGCGCGCACGCTCGGCGGTCAGTGCCGGATCTGGAAAAACGGCACACGCCCTTTCCAGGAAATCCTCGAAATAGGCGTGCGCCACCGGCACACCCGGATGCGCGAAAAAATCGCCGACCGCCTTGGCCGGGTCGTCCCAGCCAGCGTACTCAAAATCGATGAAGCACAGGCTGCGATCATTGCGCACGAGCGAGTTGTGGAAACCGAAGTCCGAGGGCGATAGACATCGCTGGGCGAGTGGGAGGACGGCTACCGGATCGGCGCATCGGCCGAGGATTGCGGATTTTGTGCTGCTCCATACCTTGGCCAGGTCGTTTGCGAATCGGCGCGCCTCCGCGTCGATGCCCGATTCGGCCGGAATCGAATCGAGGCGCGCAATGCGCTGATCGACCATGCCAAAGTGTTCTGCAACGCTGAAACAAGCCTCGGATGCCACAGGAAGCGCGGCGGCCTGGGCGCGGCTGGTTTCACCGTTGAGCGTGGCGAAGAAGCCCGCCGCTTCAAGAACCATGGCCTGGTCGACGGCACTGGAGAGAGGCTTGGCCCCCGCGACGAATTCATAAAGCGCGAGGTGCGCCGAGCTATCGCGCGCATATGGGCGCGGCACGCACCTGAGGCCGCTCTGCCAGGCGTGTTGCAGGAACTGGAATTCAGCGCCGAGGCGATCGCGCGGGTCTGCGGAGTCGTGGAAGTACCACTTGGCGACGTAGCGCTCGTCGCCGCTAATGACGGAAAACACCCGGTTGTTGCCGCCCGCCTCCAGCGGCTCGACCCGAAAGCTCACAGCGCCGCGGCCGATCGAGGCGAGCAGCGAGCCGATTGCCGGTGTCAACGAGTCTTCAGCCATTGATCCTCCAGGAACCGGTGCACGGCCTCCCAGTCTGCGACCCGGGGCACTCCCGCGTCCGCATGGTGCCCGTCGGGGTCGAACAGGAGCGGGGTCACCTCCGCAGGGAAGCCAGGCGCGAGGAGGATTTCAGGCAGGTCGTCTACGTAGACGTTGCACCCGATGGCACCGATCCGCGCGAGCTTCTCATCCTTGGTGAGTTCGAAGTACACGTCCTCGCCGGCCACCAGCGGCCCTGCATCATCCCG
>JANNWA010000316.1:0-6667 GCA_031408275.1 Pseudomonadota bacterium | reverse complement strand
ATCGCGGTGAAGTCCAACGACCAGCGCATCGACCCGATCGGGACCTGCGTCGGCATGCGCGGCTCCCGCGTCCAGGCCGTTACCCAGGAACTCGCGGGCGAGCGTGTCGATATCGTCCTGTGGTCCCAGGATCCGGCGCAGTTCGTTCACGGTGTCCTCGTCGAAGGCGTCGATTTCCATCATCTCGGTGATCGGCACGTAGGCAATTTCCTCGAGCGTGGAAAAACCCTCCTGGATGAGGATCTCGGCGACTTCCTCGTCGACGTCGATCTTGGCCATGAAGAGTTCCTTGATGCTCTGGCCTTCCTCCTGCTGCTTCTTCTCGGATTCTTCCTGCGTCATCAGGTTGAGCGTCCAGCCGGTGAGCTCCGAGGCGAGGCGCACGTTCTGCCCGCTGCGGCCGATCGCGATCGCGAGGTTCTCCTCGTCGACCACCACGTCCATGCTGTGCTTTTCCTCGTCGACCACGATCGAGGTCACTTCAGCGGGCGCCAGCGCGCCGATCACGAATTGGGCGGGGTCCGCAGACCAGAGGACGATGTCGACGCGCTCGCCGGCCAGTTCCTGCGTGACCGCCTGGACGCGCGAACCGCGCATGCCCACGCACGTGCCGATGGGGTCGATGCGCCGGTCATTGGTATGCACTGCAATCTTGGCGCGCACACCGGGATCCCTTGCCGCCGACTTGATCTCGAGCAAACCTTCCTCGATCTCGGGCACCTCGAGCTCGAACAGCTTCATGATGAACTCGGGCGCGGTGCGCGACAGGATCAGCTGCGGTCCGCGGGCGGAACGGTCGATCTGCTTTACCCAGGCGCGGACGCGATCGCCGACGCGCAGGTTCTCTTTCGGGACCATGTGCTCACGGGGAAGCAACGCCTCCATGCGGCCGGACTCGACTATTGCGCTGCCACGCTCCATGCGCTTTACGGTTCCGGTCACCAGCTCGTCGCCACGTCCCAGGAAATCGCTGAGAATCTGTTCGCGCTCGGCGTCCCGAATGCGCTGCAGGATGACCTGCTTGGCCGTCTGCGCGCCGATTCGACCGAATTCGATCGCCTCCAAAGGCTCTTCGATGTATTCGTCCATCTGGGCGTCGGCGCGCTTTTCCAGCGCCTCCTCGAGCGAAGTCATCTGCGCCGTGTTGTACTCGGCCGTGTCGTCCGGCACGATGTGCCAGCGGCGAAAGGCCGCGAAGCTCCCGGTGTCGCGGTCGATCGCGACCCGCACGTCAGCGTCGTCGGTAAAGCGTTTCTTCGTCGCCGAGGCGATCGCCATCTCAAGCGCGGCAAAGACCGTGTCGCGATTGACGTTTTTTTCGCGCGCCAGCGCGTCCACCAGCAGCAGAATTTCCCGGCTCATCTTTCCACTCCTACCTTTGCTTACAGGTCCGCAACGAGCTTTGCCCGCTCCACACCCTCGAGTTCAAGCGCAACCCTGGCGCCATCCACTTCCATCGAAAGCACCGCCCCTTCAACACCTTGCAGCACTCCGATGAACCGCTTGCGGCCATCCGCCCGCGGTTGCATCATCCTTACGTCCGCCTTCTGGCCGGCGAAGCGGGCGAAATCCGCGGGCTTGCGCAACGGCCGGTCCAGCCCCGGCGACGACACCTCCAGCCGCTCGTAATCCACGCCCTCGACCGCGAAATAGCGGGAAAGGTGCCGGCTTACGTCGGCGCAGTCGTCAACCGTAATACCCTCGGGCTTGTCGATGAAAATGCGCAGGAATCGCCCATGGTTGGACGCCTGCGCGTCCACCAGCTCGTACCCCAGTCCCGCTAGGGTGGGTTCGATCCTGCCTACTAGGGGCCCTAAACTCGCTTTCACCGCAAAACCTTCCGGATCCTGTCCAAAATCGCCTGATTTCAGGCTGCGCAAATAAAAAATGGGCCAAGAAGCCCACTTACACGTCCGTGCAACAAATCATTGGAATTATAGCGTATTTTGGCTCCCCGGACAATCTCCGCGGCTGCCTACCGCGCCGGGCGGGGCTGCGACAGTTGCGCAACCAGCGCGGCGACGGCCTGGGGCTCCAGCTCTCGCCATTCGCCCGGCTTGAGTTCCTCCGAAAGCACGACCGGCCCGTAACGCAGGCGCATCAGCCGGCTGACCTGCCTGCCTGTCGACTCCATCAGGCGGCGAACCTCCCGGTTGCGGCCCTCCTTGAGCGTCACCCGGTACCAGCGGTTCGCGCCATCGCCGCCGGCCGGGACCACCTTGCCGAACGCCGCCACCCCGTCGCCGAGCTTGACGCCCGCCAAGAGGCGCTCGATCTCCTCGTCGCTCAGCCCCCCGAATACCCGCACCGCATATTCCCGCTCGATCCCGGCGCTCGGATGCATCATCCCGTTGGCCAGTTCGCCTGAATTCGTGAACAGCAGCAGGCCGCTGGTGTTGAAATCCAGGCGCCCGATCGACATCCACTTGGCGCCGCGGATCTTCGGCAGGTGCTCGAACACAGTGGGTCGGCCCTGCGGGTCGCTGCGCGACACCAGCTCGCCTTCCGGCTTGTGGTACACGAGCACCCGGGTCTCGCCCGAGGCCTGCTCGAACGCCAGCAGCTTGCCGTCGCGTTCGATCTTGTCGCGAACGGTGGCGCGGTTCCCGAGCTGCGCGAGCCGCCCGTTGAGGGTCAGCCGGCCAGCGGTGATCCAGTCCTCGATCTCGCGGCGTGATCCGAATCCGGCCTGCGCAAGCAGCTTTTGCAGCCGCACGGGCTCCGCCGCCGCGGACGCGACGGCATGGCGGTGGACGGCGCCCTGGGTGCGGGATACTTCCGCATCGCCCTCTTCAGCCGCTCGCCGCTTCGACGCTGCCGACGCCCGCCTCGGCGGACGAATCGGAGAGTTCGGGCGTGCTGCTTTCGGAGTCGCCGGCTTGCGGCTTTGGGAACGCGCTGGTTTCGGCGATGCCTTCGGACGGCTGGTCGGCATGGGCTGCGGTTTCTGCGGGGGGCGTGTGCTCAAGGGGCAATGTCCTGGCGACTTCCTCGAGCGGCGGCAGTTCCTGCAGCGAGCGCAGGCCCAGGTCGTCTAGGAAGGACTTCGTGGTGGCATACAGCGCCGGGCGCCCCGGCGCTTCGCGATGGCCGACGACGTCGATCCAGCCGCGATTTTCCAGCGATTGCATGATCTGCGCCGAGACGGCGACGCCCCGGATGTCCTCGATGTCCCCGCGGGTCACCGGCTGGCGGTAGGCGATGATCGCCAGGGTCTCCATCACCGCGCGTGAATACTTCGGCGGCTTCTCGGGGCTGAGCCGTTCGACGAACTTCTGGAACTCCGGGCGGGTCTGGAAGCGCCAGCCGGTGGCGAGGTTCACGAGTTCGACCGCCCGGCCGGACCACTCCTCGCGCAGTTCGCCCAGCAAGCGGCGCAGCGTGTCCGCGCCGATGTCCTCCTCGAACAGCTTGCGCATGCCGTTGATCGACACCGGTTCCTGCGACGCAAGCAGCGCCGCTTCGATGATGCGTTTGGCTTCAGTGGGATTGGGCATGGGCCAATTTTACGTAAATCGGGGCATAGCATTCGGATTGGGTGATTTCCACCAGCGTCTCGCGTACCAGCTCCAGCAGCGCGATGAAGGTGACCACCAGCATCGGGGTGCCGCGCGAGGGGTCGAACAGTTCGGTGAACTCGCGCAGCCCCGCTGCGTTGAGCTTGCGCAGGATCAGCGTCATATGCTCGCGCACGGACAGCTTATCGCGCGTAACGTGATGGTGGGCCGACAGGCGCGCGCGGTGCAGCAGCGACCGCCACGCCTCGGCCAGATCCTGCGGGTTCACGTCGGGCAGCTGCTCGACCACCGTACGCTCGATCCAGACCGCTACCGCCATCACGTCGCGCCCGACCTGCGGGAGTTCATCGAGCTTGCGGGCCGCTTTCTTCATCTGCTCGTACTCGAGCAGGCGGCGCACCAACTCGGCGCGCGGATCCTCCTCTTCGCCCGCGGCCGAAGGCGGGCGCGGGAGCAGCATGCGCGACTTGATCTCGATGAGCATCGCGGCCATCACGAGGTAGTCCGCCGCGAGCTCGAGGTTCTTGGCGCGCGCAGCCTCCACGTATTCGAGGTACTGGCGCGTGAGCGGCGCCATCGCGATGTCGAGGACGTCCAGGTTCTGCTTGCGAATGAGGTACAACAGCAGGTCCAGCGGGCCCTCGAATGCGTCAAGAAACACCTCAAGCGCATCGGGCGGGATGTAAAGGTCGAGCGGCAGCTGGATCAGGCGCTCGCCGTAGATTTGTGCGACATGAGCCTCGACGTCGTCAGCCGGCGCGGTCGCTGCCGGGACAGGCTTCTGGGATTCGGCGATCGTCATGTCACCCCCCCGCGAGGCCCATGGCCGCGCGCACTTCCCGCATCGTCTCGGTGGCCAGGCGCCGCGCCTTCTCGCAGCCGTCCGCGATGATGTTCTTCACCAGGGTCGGATCGTCGAGGTAGGACTGCGCGCGCTCGCGCATGGGCGCCTGCTCGGCAAGCACCGCCTCGATCACCGGCTGCTTGCAGTCGAGGCACCCGATGCCGGCGGTGGCGCAGCCCTTGCGCACCCAGTCTTTTTTCGCTTCGCTCGAATACACCAGGTGCAACTGCCACACCGGGCAGACTTCGGGATTGCCCGGATCGGTGCGCTTGACCCTCGCCGGGTCAGTGGGCATGGTGCGGATCTTCTTGGCGACCGACTCGGCGTCTTCGCGCAGCCCGATGTCGTTTCCGTAGGACTTCGACATCTTCTGCCCGTCCAGGCCCGGCAGGCGCGCAGACTCGGTCAGGAGGGCGTCCGGCTCGACGAGGATCTTCTTGCCGCTGCCCTCGAGCCAGCCAAACAGCCGCTCCCGGTCGCCGCGCGGCAGGTTCTGGGTCTCTTCGAGCAGCACGCGGGCCGATCCCAGCGCCTGTTCGTCGCCCTGCTCGAGGAACCGCGTGCGCAGTTCATTGAACAGGCGCGCCTTCTTGCTGCCCATCTTCTTGACCGCCGCCTTCGCCTTGTCCTCGAACCCGGGCTCCCGGCCATACAGATGGTTGAACCGCCGCGCCACTTCGCGCGTGAACTCGACGTGGGGCACCTGGTCCTCGCCGACCGGCACCATGTTGGCGCGGTAGATCAGGATGTCGGCCGACTGCAGCAGCGGATAGCCCAGAAAGCCGTAGGTCGAAAGATCCTTGTTCGCGAGTTTTTCCTGCTGGTCCTTGTAGGTCGGCACACGCTCGAGCCAGCCAAGCGGCGTGATCATCGACAGCAGAAGGTGCAGCTCGGCGTGCTCGGGGACCCGCGACTGGATGAACAGTGTCGCCTGCGCCGGGTCGATGCCCGCGGCGAGCCAATCGATCACCATGTCCCAGGTGCTCTGCTCGATCGAACCCGGATCGTCGTAGTTGGTGGTCAAAGCGTGCCAGTCGGCCACGAAGAACAGGCACGGGTATTCCGCCTGGAGCTTCACCCAGTTCTTCAGCACGCCGTGGTAGTGGCCCAGGTGCAGCGCGCCCGTGGGGCGCATGCCGGAGAGGACTCGCGGTTCGTACATGTCGGATCTGAGCCCTAGAGGAAAACGAACGAGTGGATCAGCGACTCGGAAATCATCAGCAGCGGCCCGAGCACGACGTCCAGCATGTTGGTGACGACCAGCACCAGCAGCAGCGGCAGGCCCCAAGGCTCGAGCCTGGCGTACTGCCAGGACATGCGGTTGGGCAGGAGGCTGGCGAGTATCCGGCCGCCGTCCAGCGGCAGGATCGGCAGCAGGTTCAGGAACATGAAAATGAGGTTGACCCGCACGCCCGCTTCCGCCATGCGCACCATCGGCTCGGAATACCCGCTTTCAGGCAACACCATGCCTGCCTTGAGGAGCAGCGCCCAGCCAAGCGCCATCGCAAGGTTGGCCGCGGGCCCCGCGGCCGACACCCAGGCCATGTGCTGCTTGGGCTTTCTCAACGCCGAGTAATTCACCGGCACGGGCTTCGCCCAGCCGAACAGGAACTTCCCGCCAGATACCATCAGGATC
Source organism: Pseudomonadota bacterium (assembly GCA_031408275.1). Taxonomy (GTDB): domain Bacteria; phylum Pseudomonadota; class Gammaproteobacteria; order Burkholderiales; family SG8-39; genus SZAS-79. Next base: position 669 of record JANNWA010000316.1, on the reverse strand, counting down.
ACCAGCGGGACCAGCAGCGTGCCGACGGGATCGAGGTGGCGAAGCGGGTTGAGGCTGATGCGCCGTTGGGCATACGCCGTCATGTCGCCGAAATGGCGCGCCACATAGCCATGCGCGGCCTCGTGGAGCGTGATCGCGAACAGCACGGGAAGCGCGTAGATGGCAATGGTTTGGATGAGTGGATTGATTTCCATCGCCGCAGGAGATGCTCAGAACCGCGATTTTATCAGAGGCCGAGCGGCTCGACCGGCCCGCCGCCCACGCGCAGCACCACCGGCGTGTCGCCGGTCAGGTCGAGCACCGTGCTCGGTACGATGCCGCAGTGTCCCGCATCCAGGACCAGGTCCACGCGTTTTTCGAGCCGGGCGCGGATCTCCTCGGGCTCCGAGAGCGGTGCATCGTCGCCCGGAAGCTGCAGGGTCGTCGACAACATTGGTTCGTCGAGTTCGGTCAGCAGCGCATGCGCCACGGGATGCTGGGGCACGCGCACGCCGATCGTCTTGCGGCGCGGATGCATCAGCCGCCGGGGGACTTCCTTCGTGGCGCGCAGGATGAACGTGTAGCTTCCGGGGGTCGCCGTCTTCAGCAGGCGGTACTGGACGTTGTCCACAAGCGCATACGCCGCGATTTCCGACAGGTCCCGGCACATCAGCGTCAGGTGGTGCTTGT